>NZ_JAXBLY010000004.1:0-236916 GCF_033963925.1 Rossellomorea sp. YZS02
GGAAATCAACAGCGGTGTAACACGTAATCTCATTGTTCGTCTTTAGAGTGTATAGATTTTGTTTTGTCCCTGCCTCTTTTTTCTATATCATTGAACAAGTGCACGGTCAAATTCAAACACTGTCGATTGACCGGAAGAAGGTTCGAAGTAGGCAAGTACATATTGCTCCTGACCACTTTTGGATTGAATTGTTTCGAGCAAAGTATGTTTATACAGCTCTTTTTCATTCAGGTTCAAGCTCTCGAATCCTTCACCGGCAATGACAGGAGAAGCTAACAGGCTTTGGTAAATGGTTGATCGTTCGTCCTTTGTCAGCTCATGTGTCCACCATGGTTTTCTAGGCTTATATTTCTGATTCTCCAGATAGTCCAGTTTCATCAGACTCTCAATGACTGGAATATGAAAGCTCGTTTCAGTGGATATAAATTCATGCAATCGTCTGAATAAATCCTCTAATTGATGACCGATTCGTGACCACCCTTTGTTTTCCCAGAATGATCCGAATTGCTGGAAGAAATCAAATGGTGTTTCAAAACATTCCGTAACCAAATACTCAATGGTGCGATCCATCCGATGATCGTTCCAATATTTTTCCAATACATCTTCCACTTGCTTGATCCGTACGATATCGTCGAAAGACAATACGTTATTCCCAAGGATCTCATAGGGAGAATGATCCATATACGTATATTGATGATCATTGGCCCGAATTCTTAATCCAGTCCCACGTAACATCTTCAAGAACCCTAATTGTAGCTCTTCAGGTCTCAATTCAAATACATCATTGAAGGTTTTCCTGAAAGAATGATAATCCTCTTCGGGCAGACCTGCGATCAAATCGAGGTGCTGATCAATTTTTCCTCCATCCTTCACCATGGTGACGGTTCTCGTCAGTTTTTTATAATTTTGTTTCCGCATGACAAGGTCATTTGTTTCATCATTTGTAGATTGAATGCCAATTTCAAAACGGAACAGTCCTTGTGGTGCATGTTCGTTCAGGAATTCAATTACTTCCGGCCGCATAATATCTGCCGTGATTTCAAATTGAAAGACAGTACCCGGCAAGTGCTCATCAATGAGAAATTGAAACATCTCCATTGCGTAGCTTCGGCTAATATTAAAGGTACGATCCACAAACTTGATGGTTTTTGCACCATGCTTCATCAAATAGCGGATATCTTCTTTTACCTTCTCACGATCAAAGTAGCGTACGCCCACTTCAATAGATGATAGGCAGAACTGACATCGGAAAGGGCATCCTCTGCTTGTCTCGATATAGGTCACGCGTTTGCCAAGCTGAGGCAAATCTTCCTGAAAACGAAAAGGAGAAGGGACGTCCCGTAAATCGATTTTATTTTGTTGGGGCTTGATGACTGGTTTTCCTTCAGATAAATATGCCACTCCATGTACTTTGGACCAATCCCGGTCACCATTAAGCTGATCCAATAATTGTTTAAAGGATTCTTCCCCTTCACCTATGACGATAAAGTCAACGTCTACGAGGCGCTCAAGCCAATAAGGAACATCATATGTCACCTCTGGACCTCCGAGGATGATCGTAACCTCAGGCATGATTTTCCGGAGAATCTTAATAACCCTAATGGTTTCTTCTATATTCCAAATGTAGCAGCTGAAACCTATGATGTCAGGCTTTTTTGAAAATAAGTCGGTAGCAATATTTAGAGTTGGATCTTTGATGGTGTATTCAGAGAGCTCTATTTCATGTTCGGGCTCTGCGTAAGCCTTTAAACAGCGAATGGCTAAATTTGTGTGAATATATTTTGCATTTAAAGTACTTAAGACGACTTTCTTCATTAATAATCTCCTCTATTCTAAATCAATCCGGCGCTCAGCCATATGAATTTCTTTTACTATATGGTAGATGACCAAAGATGTTCGTACATCATACTGATTATCATTTTATCGAAGCTTGCGAAAAAGCTCAATGTTTGTCTAAAATGAATTTAAATTTCTTGTAACTATTAGAAGGAATTTTAGGAAATTGTGCGAATAATATTAAGTAAATAATAGTTTTTTGAAAATTGTGTTAGATGGAAGCTAGTCTGCCTGATTTAAGAGAATAGTTTAACAAGAAAAGGGACTGACCCGTGCATACAATTGGGTCAGCCCTTTCTACTGAAGTTTATCTTGTTTTTATTTCCCTTTTGGAAAGCAGTTTCTGCAATTTTGTTGATTTAAACTCTATGATAGGCTGAGTGATGCTGGTAAAGAATTTCGTTGAAAAGAGCATCGTTAGCACGAAAGATACCCCGAGTAACAAAAGCAAGCTTGTAGTAGGGTCAATCGTGTCCTTAAGTTGGCTTTCACGGAATAAACGTATGAGAAAACCATGGAGCAAGTAAACATAGAGAGTATTTTTCCCCCATTTAGTGAAAAATTGTCTCTTTGTAGGCACGAATGTAAAAAAGCTGAAAATCATCACGATGTTTAGTAAGTAAACAGCTGCCCTGACTGCCATACTGAAAGTGTTATTCCATGCGAAGTCCCCATAAGGTTTGGAACCGAGCAACCACTTATCTGAGAATTCAGGGACAAAATACATTCCCAAAAATACGAGTACAAATAATGAACCTGCCACTAAACGGGCTTTATTCGTTTTAAAATATTCGAAGTGCTCCTTTTCCATATAATATCCCATAAGGAAAAGCGGGAAGAAGACAAATGTTCTGGAAAGGCTCAAATAATTTGAAATGACATCTGCAAATCCCACGATTAGTCCAAGGGAGAAAGCCACTGTCAGGCCGATTCCCGGCTTAAACTTAAACCACTTGATGAAAGCATAAAGCAAAGCGTTCCAACAGAATAGACTTATAAGGAACCATAATGACCAGTGTGGATTGAGCGGATCAACCTCGAATGTTGATTCCTTATAAAGAAAGTGATAATACACTGTGTAGATTAATTGAAACACAATGTAAGGGAGTATCAGCTTTTTTGCAAGTTTTTGGATATACCCCTTTTTATAGAACCCTTTTGCGAAAAATCCTGCCACAAGAATGAAAGCCGGCATATGAAAGGTGTATATTGTTTTATACAAAGAAAGGATAAATGGGTCACTTTCAATATAGGACCGGATAATATGTCCAAATACCACTAAAAAGATCAAAATGAATTTGGCATTGTCGAAGTAATAGTCGCGCTGTTTCATATCTTCACCATCTTTTAGAATAGTTTAATCCTCATTCATTCTTACCCTAGGATACAATGAGCAAAACATGAATTTCATTGTTAATTATCACCAAAAGTATGGGAAGCTATGCGAATTCTATAAAGAGTTAAGCCAATGGTCGTCTTTTAAAATAGTAGGGGGATGAAGAAATGACTAATAGCAGTAAATTAAAGAAAGAGCAAAACGAGGAACAATGTCATCCCATCGATAGGGAAATTTGCCTAGCTTCACCCATGCCGATGCTTGTCATCAATCATGAGTTGAAAATCGTTTATGCCAACCCCGAGGCATGTGACACCCTGCAAATAAGTGATGAAAATGCAGTCGGAAAGCTGTTCAGCATATTTTTCTCCTCTGTACCAGCTCCTATCGTGACCCATTATAAAGAAGTGATGGAAACAGGGAAAACATTAGAGGATGAAACTCTGATGAACGTCAATGACAATAAAATTATTCATGTTGAGTTATTGCTTAAAAAATCGACCATTTCTCCCAATGCATATTTATACTTCAAGGATGTAACGGAACTGAAGGAGAAGGAGCGCAAAGATCATTTGAACGTGCATTTATTATCTAACATTTTTCAAAATGCATCAGAAGGGATCGTCTTATTCGATATTGATGGTAATATCAATGATGTAAACCATGCCTTTAGTTTACAAGTAGGACTCGATAAGGAAGAGATCACCTCCAGGAATATCAGCTCTTTCATTCCGGAGAATGCTCACTATAAGATCGATAAGATTAAAGAATTGATATCTCAGAACAAAAAAGCCCGCGGTGAAATTCCGATCAAGAAATCTCAAAGCATTTCAATCGTGGAATTCACGACAAGTCCATATGTTCATCACAAACTTCACATGGCCATCCTTAGAGATGTCACGGAGAAAAGGCAGATGGAAATTCAACTCAAGCGAAATGAAGAGTTGTTCAAGGGGCTGTTTGAGGAAGCAATTGATGCCATTGTATTATGGGATCAAGACGGCAGGGTTCTTAAAGCGAACTCATCTGCCCTGAAGATATTCGAGTGTACCCTATCCGAACTCCTTTCAAAAAAAATCAGGGACTTCGTGTATCCTCTAGAAAGCCAAAAATTCGATTTGGTCATGGAACAATTGAACAGAAGCGGAGCAGTGCGGGATGAGGTATTGTTCCTCATGCCAAACAACCAGCTGAAGCATCTGGAATTCACATCCAAACTTCACTCCGTTGATGGATATAATATGACGATATTTCGTAATGTCAGTGAACGGTATCAAATGGAGAAGGAATTACGAGAAAGCGAAGAACGGTTCCGGAAAATTTTCGAAGGGTCTTTGGACGGATTGCTGCTGACGAATCATAATTATGTTGTTGTAGATGCAAATCCTGAAGTGAGTAAAATCATCAACATGGAAAAAGATCAGCTCATCGGTAAGGATGTTCGGGAAATATTGAATATAGAGCCTGGTGAAGAATCGTATGATGAATATTTGCAGCAGTTGAAAGAGGACGGTCAAGCGACGTTTTTAAAGACGTTAACTTCATATAGGGAAAGAGTTCAATATGTAGAGCTATCATCTAAATATAATTTACTTTCCAACCTGAATTTAACTATCATCCGTGACATTACAGATCAGATTGAAATGCAGGAACAATTAAGAAAATCAGATACATTAAGTGTTGTGGGGGAACTTGCTGCAGGGATCGCCCACGAGATCAGGAACCCGATGACCGCACTTAAAGGGTTCATTCAACTGCTGGAAAACAGCGTGGGCAAAGATCATGAAATGTACTTTAATGTTATCACTTCTGAATTTCAGCGAATTGAGTCGATCATTACGGAATTTCTGGTACTGGCAAAGCCTCAGGCAATCCAATTCCAGGAAACGGATTTAATCAAAATCATGAAGGATACGGTTGAATTATTAAGTGCCCAGGCAGTCATGCATAATGTTCAGTATGAGGAAAATTATCAGGTGAACCTGCCGTCTATCGTAGCTGAACCCAATCAGTTAAAGCAGGTATTCATCAATGTGATTAAGAATGCCATTGAAGTAATGTCAGGTGGCGGGGTCATTTCAATCAGCATCAAGGAAACAGCAGAAGAAATGATTCATATCGAAATCAAGGACCAGGGAGGCGGGATCTCAAAAGATAAAATAAAAAAGCTTGGTGAACCCTTTTATACAACAAAGGAACGAGGGACTGGACTTGGCCTGATGGTAAGCTTTAAAATTATTAAAGAGCATAAAGGAAGCGTCCAGGTTGAGAGCATGGTTGGAGAAGGGACCATCTTCCATATTTATTTGCCAAAATCATAAAGGAGTCCTTTAAAATGTCGTTTCATTCAATCACTATTGCTAGTCCCATCGGGAACCTTAAGCTTTCTGCAGATCAAAATCAATTGCTTTCTGTGCAGTTCGTTGAAGAAGAAGTATCCAATGAAGCGGATCATCCCATTCTTCTAAAGGCGAAGGAACAGCTGCATGAATTTTTTAATGGGGAAAGGAGAGTATTTGATCTTCCTCTGAAAATAGAAGGAACAGACTTTCAATTGGAAGTATGGAATGCCCTTCAAGACATCCCATATGGTGAAACCTGTTCGTATCAAGATTTAGCAGAAACCGTTCGTAGACCTAAAGCCGTGCGGGCAGTTGGACAGGCGAATAAAGCAAACCGGTTCCCCATCATCATCCCCTGTCACCGAGTCATCGGGAAGAATAAGAAACTCACAGGCTATGCAGGTACGCAAATCGATAAAAAAGAAATCTTATTGTCACTGGAAAGTTAAGGAAAACAGATATAATCCCCTGGGATTATATCTGTTTTTTTTTATGCATCTTGCACCAGTTACCACAGACTTGATGAATCTTTCTGAAAAAACAGATTGATTCTTTCACCTGTTTAGATTATCATCTAATTAGATGATAATCTAATTATAAAAAGGGGTGGCAACTTTTGCAGCTTAGTAAACAGGTGGCTTTTCATAAAACAATGGGGGATCCGACCCGTATTAAGATTGTCTACTTACTGGCAGAAGAAAACCTGCACGTAGGGGCCATTGCGGGGAAACTTGGGCTTACGGCACCCACAATCTCCCATCATTTGACGAAGCTTAAAGAATGCAATCTTGTCTATTCAAGACGGGAGAAAAACACGATTTACTATTTTCTGAATAAAAAAGTACTAAATCATCACGGGGATGTTCTTCACAGATTTGCTCATGAAGAGAAAGGGGAAAGAACGTTGACAGAACAACTAATGAAAGAGAAACAGAAAGTGAAAAATAATTTCCTGGAGAAAAATGGACGGATCAAGACCATTCCTTCACAACAAAAGAAAAAACTATTCATACTCGAACATATGGTGGAGGGACTCAAAGTGGGTGAAAAGTATGAGGAAAAAGAATTGAATGAATATATTCAACAATTCCATGAAGACTTTGCCACATTAAGGAGAGAATTCATCATCCATCAGTTCATGTACCGTGAAAATGGCATATACGAGGTGAATCCGAGGGAAATGTGGGCTTCTACCAAGCTGATATAACCGGATAGATAGGGGAAAAGAGAAGGTGAAGTCCCTTCTCTTCTTTAAATTACTCCAATGGCACGTCCTATGCTTTCTTCAAAGTCAGGATACAACACTCCTTTTTCTGTGATGATACCAGCAATCAACTCATTCGAGGTCACGTCAAAGGCGGGATTATAAACTGGGACATTTTCTGGGGCGATGATGGAGCCTGCCATCGTCGTGATTTCTTCACGTGCTCTTTCTTCTATGGGGATATCCTCACCTGTCTTAGAGTCCAGATCAAACGTGGAGGAGGGAGCAGCCACATAAAAAGGAATACTGTAATGGCTACATAGAATGGCAAGCATCGATGTTCCGATTTTATTTGCAGTATCCCCATTTGCAGCTATACGGTCAGCGCCGACTATCACCGCTTCCACTCCTTTCTCCTTGATAGTATGAGCGGCCATGCTGTCGGTAATAAGGGTCACGTCAACACCTGACTGCTGAAGTTCCCAAGCAGTCAGACGAGCACCCTGAAGCACTGGCCGAGTTTCACAGGCGAACACTTGAAACCCGATCCCTTTCTCCCTTCCTAAGTGAAAAGGGGAGAGTGCAGTTCCATATTTACTTGTGGCAATGCTTCCGGCATTGCAAATGGTCATAACCTTACGCTTATCATCCAATACTGTCAGGGCAAACTCCCCGATCATCCTGCATACCTCCTCATCCTCTGTATGAATCTGGATAGCTGTATGAATCAAATCGGTCTTTGCTTCATTTACGGTTTGTACATGTTCCAGTACTTTATCCAGGCGGTTCAATGCCCAGAATAAATTGACAGCAGTCGGCCTTGAATCTGCAAGGTATTTTTTATCACGTGTGAAAAGGCTCATGAACTCTTTCAGATTTTCTGTGTCATATTGACTTGCGGCTAGAGCGAGCCCGTATGCCGCAGTGATCCCGATTGCCGGTGCCCCCCTTACTTTGAGTGAGACAATCGCTTCATAATATTCATGCAGATTTCTAAGTTTAAGATATTCAACTACATTTGGCAGCTTTTGTTGATTAAGGATCAGTAAATGATCTTCATGCCACTCGAGTGAGGTTGGTATGGTAAGTGTTTGTGTCATGAGTATCTCCTTTTCATTCAGAATGTGACCGTACAATCGTCAGAAGTTCCTCGATCGATTGAATATCCATACGGTTTATAATGAGTCTTTTTCCAATGTTCAAACAGGCCCGTTTTGCTTTTAGCCTACGTTCCTTACAACTGATGCTCTCCAGGTCATCCACATGTGCAAGACCGATCGTCCTTCTGATACATTCACATCCTGCAAAGCCGATGCTGTCCCGGAAACTTTTCTCCAATACATATTCAAGATACCCATCGACTTTCGTATAGGCATCTCCACTCTCTTTCCAATGTCCCGCGAACGTTGAAGAGAAAACGTGCCAAGTATTTTTGATAGTATCAAGAATGGTTTCTTTTTCTTCAGGATTTGAGACTACTTGGAAAATGAGGTTGGCAATAAATTGACCTATATCGAAACCAATTGGTCCATAAAATGCAAATTCCGGGTCGATCACTTTCGTTTGGCAGGTATCGACAAATATACTGCCCGTATGAAGATCCCCGTGCAGCAGTGCTTCGCCTTCAGTCAAGAAGCTCTTCTTTAATTTTGCCACCTCGAGTTTCACCTTGAAATCATCCCATAATTGTTGAACATCCTCGGTTAGTTCTTCCTCATAGTCATTAGTTTCGCTATTAAAGAAAGGATCCGTGAAAACAAGGTCTTCGGTAATTTTACATAGTTCAGGATTTGAAAATTCCTTCACATATTCCTTTTTCTTAAAGGGATGTAAGGCATAATCCGATGTGAAATACAATGTATTCCCGAGAAATGTCCCTATATCCTCTGATAGCTTAGGATATTTGCTTCCTTGGATTAGGCCTGTGCGAGCAATTGTGAGTTTGCTTAGATCCTCCATCACGGTAATGGCTAGTGCTGGATCAGAATAATATACTTCCGGTACGAGGTCTCCAACAAATGACCTCTGAAGATTTAGGGCACTCGCTTCAATCCTTGCCCTCTCGATAGTCAGGGGCCAGCTTTCACCAACAACTTTTGCATAAGGAAGAGCTTGTTTGATGATGATCCCTTTATCTGTACTCCGTTCAACTACATGAAAGACCAGATTCAGGTTTCCATCTCCGATTTCTTCACAAGTTAATTGAGAAGCATCATCAAAAATTTTTAGACGTTTGGCCAACGCTATGGCAGATAGTTCAGTAAGTGGTTGATACGTATTGAGTTTGGTGAGTGCCATTGTATTTCCTCCTATTGATGCACCTTTTGGGGTGTGATGGAGGCTTTTCCGGGGCAATAGAAAAGCCTCTTCCATGTTTGAAAGAGGCTTGAAGATTCATCTTCGTCGCCTCTTATCTCTCAGAAAGACTATCTTTCTGTTGGAATTAGCACCGTGCCTTACTGGATTGATCAATCCGGCGCATAGAGCGCCCCGTTTTTCAACGGTATGATGGTCGGTTGCTGGGCTTCATAGGGCCAAATCCCTCAGCCAGCTCTTGATAAGAGTTGCGTACACTATTTAATTAATTTTCAGAATGTTTCATTTGAATTGAATAGTACCATTGAAGTATTTTCCATGTCAATGATTTTTTGAAATTAATAGAAATCCGGTCTCCGATCCTGGAAGATGGGAATTTTCCTACGGACTTCTTCTACCTCTTGCAGATCGATTGCGGCTGAAACCAGTTGTTCTGTGTGAGTACCTTGAGCAAGGATTTTGCCCCAAGGGTCAATGATGAGGGAGCACCCTCCAAACTCATTGTCAGGATCATGACCAACACGGTTGCAGGCGATAACAAAGCATTGATTTTCGATCGCACGTGCCCTTAAGAGTGTTTGCCAGTGATCGATTCTTGCTCGCGGCCACTCAGCAACCACATAAACAACCTTGGCTCCCAATAGTACATGCTTTCTGAACCATTCTGGAAAACGGATGTCGTAACAAATGAGTCCAGCCATTTTTGTATCATCAAGAGTAAACATTCCGTCCTCATGTCCTGGAAGTAAATAAAGATGTTCATCCATCAGTTTAAACAGGTGAAGTTTTGAATACTGTTTGACCAACTGTCCGTTAGAATCAACGGCTAAAAGTGTATTTTTTACCCCTTCTTTCGTTTTGTTCGCAACAGATCCACCTATGATATGTATTGAATATTTTTTTGAAAGGGAAGTAAGGTAGGAAGAGGAATCCTTTGCTTCTTCATCTGCAATTTCATCCATCCTTGTAAGGTCATAGCCTGTTGTCCACAGCTCGGGAAGAACGACTGTATGACAGCCATCATCTTTTGCTTTTTTGACCCAATGTTCTACTTTTCCTTTGTTTTCTTCTGGACGCCCATATGCGATGTCCATTTGGGCGAGTCCGATCTTTTGAATCATTATCTTCACCTCATGTACTTTTTTGAATATATTCCTTTACATTCTTTATTCTTCGTTATATCATTTGTGACTAGAATTTGAAAGTAATTAATTTTCAAAAAATAAGTAGGTGAGTGTATGAAAAACTTTAAAAAGGCAGCACGTTTGGAGTTACTGCCTCAACAATTTTTCGCATCACTGGCAGGAACAGTGAATGCTGCGATGAAAGAGGGGCATGACGTCATTAACTTAGGCCAGGGAAACCCGGATCAGCCGACGCCCCGGCATATCGTGGAAAAATTGACAGAAGCTGCAGCTTCTCCGATCAACCATAAATATCCTCCATTTCGAGGGTTAACGTCCTTTAAAGAGGCTATTTCTTCATTCTACTTCCGTGAATACGGGGTTAAGGTCGATCCGGAAACAGAAGTAGCCGTCCTGTTTGGGGGAAAAGCAGGGCTAGTTGAAATCCCCCAATGCTTATTGAATCCAGGTGACGGGGTATTAGTACCCGATCCAGGTTATCCGGATTATGTATCAGGTGTGGCTTTGGCGGAAGCTGAGATGATCAAGATGCCCCTGAAGGAAGAACATGGATTTCTACCTGATTATCGCATTCATTCCAGCGAGGAATTAGAAAAGACCAAATTGATGTTCCTCAACTATCCCAATAATCCTACTGGAGCAACCGCAACTGCATCATTTTTCGAAGGGACAGTGGAATTTGCGGCACAGCATGATATTTGTGTGGTCCACGACTTTGCCTATGGCGCGATTGGATTCGATGGCAAAAAGCCCATAAGTTTTCTGCAAACAGAAGGTGCCAAGGACGTAGGGATAGAGATTTATACGTTATCCAAAACGTATAATATGGCCGGTTGGAGAGTCGGTTTTGCCGTTGGGAATAAGAGTGTCATTGAAGCGATCAATCTCCTGCAGGATCATTTATACGTCAGTCTGTTCGGGGCGATTCAAGAAGCAGCCACAACGGCTTTATTAAGTTCACAGAATTGCGTGGCCGAACTGGTTGCAACATACGAAGATAGAAGGAATCTATTAATCTCCGGACTTCAGGAAATAGGCTGGGAAGTAAAAGCACCACAAGGTTCCTTCTTTGCATGGCTGAAGGTGCCTGAAGGATTCACATCCGTGGAGTTTTCCACCTATTTACTTGAAACTATACACGTTGCTGTGGCACCGGGTGTAGGATTTGGAGAATTCGGGGAAGGGTACGTCCGAGTTGGACTATTAACCTCACACGATCGTATTAAAGAAGCGATTTCCCGTATAGAAAATTTAGAATTATTTCACAAAGGGGATTGACAGCAACCGGAAATGGTGCAATAATCCAACTGAATTATTTAATAATGAAATTCTTATCAAGAGCAGGCGGAGGGACCAGCCCTATGAAGCCCGGCAACCGACTTTTTTAAGCACGGTGCTAATTCTTGCAGCCAATGAGCTGACAGATAAGAAAGAGTGATGATTGAAAACCTCTTCTTATCGGGAAGGGGTTTTTTTGTTGTAAGGGAGATTAAGGGCAAGCGTGGAGAATATCTGTAAGGAGGAAGAAATACATTGAGTGAAGTGATTGCAACATATGAAATAAAAGGGAAATCAGGTTCGTTTGAAAAAAAAGCTGAAGGAATCGCTCTTGGATTAACAGTCGGTTCATGGACGGACTTACCACTTCTGGAACAAGAACAATTACGCAAGTACAAGGGGAGGGTAGTTTCCGTCAGTGAGTCCGAAAGGGAAGATGGTACAAGTGGTTTGGTGCAGATTGGTTATCCGGGTCATAATTTTTCAAATGATCTACCGGCTGTCCTAACTACCGTTTTCGGGAAGCTGTCTCTGGATGGTGAAGTGAAATTAGTAGATTTAGAGTTTTCCGATGATCTTAAAAAGACTTACCCTGGACCGCGGTTTGGTATTGATGGCATCAGGGAGTTAACGGGTGTAAAGGAAAGGCCATTACTGATGAGCATTTTTAAAGGCGTCATCGGCAGGGATCTCTCATACTTGGAAAACCAACTAAAAGCACAGGCATTGGGTGGCGTCGACGTTGTAAAAGATGATGAAATTCTCTTTGACAATCCTCTCACACCATTTACTGAAAGAATCAAGACTGGGAAAAGAGTGTTACAGGAAGTGTTTGAGGAATTTGGTAAGAGAACACTATATGCCGTGAATCTTACAGGGCGAACTTCTGAATTAAGGGGAAAAGCTAAAAAGGCGCGAGAACTTGGGGCGGATGCCCTTCTATTCAATGTCTATTCCTACGGCCTTGATGTTCTCCAGGAATTGAGGGAGGATCCGGACATCTCCCTGCCGATCATGGCTCACCCTGCATTTGCCGGAGCAGTGGCTGCCTCGCCATCGTATGGTGTCAGTTATTCCTTATGGCTGGGCAAATTTCTTCGAATGACCGGTGCTGATTTTTCACTGTTTCCTTCTCCTTATGGGAGTGTCGCATTGAAGAAGGACCTGGTTCTATCCATTAGCAAAGAATTGACCAGGGAAGATCCTTTCTTCAAGAGAGTATTGCCTGTCCCTTCTGCCGGAATTCATCCGGCCCTTGTGCCGCTCTTGGTGAAAGATTTTGGTCTTGACTGTGTCATTAATGCAGGAGGCGGAATACATGGGCATCCGGATGGGGCAATCGGTGGCGGACAGGCATTCCTGCAAGCGATGGATGCCGTAATGGGAGGTGTGACTCTGCGGGAGGCTGCGGAAACTCATAGTGAGCTTCATAAAGCGCTATCCCTGTGGGGAGAAGAGGTGAAAGTATAATGACGCGTCCGATCATCTTTTGTGATTTTGATGGAACGATCACAGAAACCGATAATATCATCTCGTTAATGAAAACCTTTGCCCCACCGGAATGGGAGGCGATTAAAGATGACATCTTAGATCAGACCCTATCCATAAAAGAAGGAGTGAGCAGGTTATTCTCACTCATACCTTCATCAAAGAAAGAGGATATGGTTCAGTACTTAAGAGATTCAGCTGTCATACGTGAAGGTTTTGAGGAATTTGTGGATTATACGGCAAAGCACGGAATTCCTTTGTACATCGTAAGCGGCGGCCTCGATTTCTTTGTTCATCCCTTGCTGGAAGCATACGGTCCTTTTCATGGAGTCTATTGTAATGAAGCGAGCTTCAATGATTCAACCATTTCCATCCTTTGGCCCCATCCCTGTGATGAACAATGTGGAAGTGGGGGATGCGGTTGTTGTAAACCATCGATTCTTAGAACTTTGTCTTTATCCGAAGGTTCGAAGGTCTTCGTCATCGGGGATTCAGTCACAGATCTTGAGATGGCAAAACTGGGAGACACAGTGATGGCAAGGGACTTTCTTGCAGAAAAATGCATGGAAAATGGAATTCCCTTCATACACTTCGAAACCTTTCATGACTGTAAGGAAGCCCTTGAGAAAGAAGGAGTGGTAAGATGAAACATTATCACGAACAATGGGAAGAACTTGCTGAAATAAAAAGAGAATTAGCAGACAGGGACTGGTTTATGGGGACAAGCGGGAACCTTGCCATGCGAGTCGGTTCTGCTCCTGCCACTTTCCTCGTGACGGCAAGCGGTAAGGATAAAAGGAAGCATACAAAAGAAGACTTTCTCCTTGTAAATGCACGCGGTGAGGCGATGGAAGATACTCAATTGCGACCTTCAGCCGAAACGCTTCTGCACAGTCATGTCTTCACAGGAAGCTCAGCAGGCTGCAGCCTGCATGTACATACAGTCGCGAATAACGTGATCAGTGAATTGTATGGGGAGGCTGGTGTGATCACCATTAGAAACCAGGAACTGATTAAGGCGTGGGATAAATGGGGGGAACATGATTCCCTGGAGATACCAATCATTCAAAATCATGCACATATTCCAACTCTGGGAGATGAATTTCAACCTCATGTTAAAGAAGATAAAGGGGCAGTGCTCATTCGAAACCACGGCATTACGGTATGGGGACGAACCGGTTTTGAAGCTAAAAAACTATTAGAAGCTTGTGAGTTTTTGTTTCAATATAAACTCACTCTTTTATCTTTCGGCAGCAATCAATCCATTATTAAAGGAGGAGTCACATCATGACGACAATTAAAATCCAGGGAGAAAACCAAGTCATTGAAAATCAAGAAGAGGTAGTAAAGTATTTAAGTGAACAGGGAGTCATTTATGAACATTGGAACATCGGTAAACTGGATGAAAGCCTCCATGACAAATATGTATTGACGGAAAGTGATAAAGAACAAATATTGTCTGCATTTAAAGATGAAATAGAAGACATTTCAGGAAGAAGGGGATATCAGGCATGGGATATCATCTCCCTGTCGGAAGAGACACCCAATCTTGAAGAACTATTAAAGAATTTCCAACAGGAACATCATCATACAGATGATGAAGTCCGCTTCATCGTTAATGGGCATGGAGTATTTGTCATTCAAGGAAGTGACGGGGGTTTCTTTGAAGTACATCTGAATCCGGGTGACTTGATTTCCGTTCCTGAAAATATCCGCCACTACTTCACCTTAAACGATGATAAGAAAGTAGTCGCAGTCCGGATTTTCGTAACCAGTGAAGGATGGGTGCCAATCTATTAATCAACTATCATGATGATGCTTGGACAAAAAGGATTTTAGACAAAGTTATTGAGACTGGGACAAAAGGGTTTTAGATAAAGAAATATCCGAACGAGTAATCTGATAAAAATCTAACTCGTTCGGATTTTTAATTTTTAAAATCCATGTATTTAGCTGGTTCTAGCTGTTGATTGGAGTGCAAGACGAAGACTCCTGCGGGAAAAGCGGAATAGGTGAGACCCCGCAGGAGCGCAAGCTGTGAGGAGGCTCGCCTTCCGCCCGAGGAAAGCGAAGTCTTGCACGGAATCGGGCAGCGGTGTAACACGTAATCTCATTGTTCGTCTTTAGAGTGTATAGATTTAGTTATGTCCCAGCCTCTTTTTATCTTTAGTTATTAAGTTGTTTTCCTAAAGATTTTTAGATTTGGACAGGCTTAACTTTTGGCGAATAATGTCAAATAAAGAAACATTACTAGTTATTTTGTCTTGTTTTGCGAATCTATTTACTTTTCTGATAATACTTGCGATAATTCTCAAGTAACGATTTTACTTTATAAAGACTAGGAGATAAAAAGGAGTTTAGTAGAAAATGGGTCGCCTATTAAAACAAAAATGGTTATTAATGAGAATCAGTCAAAAACGCTCAGAAATGATTTCCCTTGGAGGTAGCCTCGGACTTTGTGCGGAGGAGACAATCAAATGCAGCCAGCAATTGGACCAGCTTTTAAACGATTATGAAAAGTGCAAACATAATGTTGTGCCATTCACATCTCAGGAATCATCAAGTGAATTCGGTCAGTACATTAAAAGTTTATTAAAACGCACTGCATCGTGACCACTCATCAAGATCTCCCCATCATTCAAGGTTTACAAGAGAGAGAACCTTCGAACATTCCCACTTTCACATCTGGACAAACATTCTAATTTGTCGTAATTTCAAAAACAGAAGGGACGGTGCGCACGCACCGTCCCTTCTGTTTTATCCATGATCGGATTCTGGAATTTGACAAAGAAAGCATTTATTTGTATAATATTTTGAAACTGAGATATTTATTTTTAAAGGAATGAATGCCATGAACCAAACTCAGGATTCAAAACAATCATTGAAGCTTTTCATAGTCCTGTCAAGAGCTTTTAAAGCCTTGAATGAAGAGATAAATAAGAATATTCAAGAGAATGGATTAAATCCCACTGAATTTGCCGTCCTGGAGCTCCTCTATCATAAGGGAGATCAGCCCCTGCAGCAAATAGGCGGAAAGATCCTGTTAGCATCCGGCAGTATTACCTATGTAGTCGATAAGCTGGAACAAAAAGGCTACCTTAAGCGTGTCGCGTGTCCTAAGGATCGTCGTGTGACCTATGCTCAGATCACTGAAAAGGGCAGAGAGTTAATCGATGATATATTCCCTAATCATGAAGAGCGGATTCACGAATTGATGTCTGCTTTATCTCCTGATGAAAAAGAAGAAACAATACAAATGCTCAAAAAGTTGGGACTATCCATTAAAGATCTGTCCTATTAAGCTCCATTAACCAACCTGCCCTGTCTATTCTAGATGGGGCTTTTTTTTTGCAATAACAAATGATCAATTCTGTCCATTAACAGGAGAATCGGAATGTGAAGTCGAATAACTATATTCGGGATAAATTTAAGAGGAGGCACAATTTATGAAGTTTGAAGATTTTACATATGAAAGACCAAACCTGGAAGAGATTAAACCGGTTTTCGAGGAGGTTCTCCAGAAATTCAAAGCTGCTTCGGATGTCTCTGGACAAGTGGAAGCCATTAAGGAAATCAATGAAATCCGGCATAACATCGATACGATGCAGAACATTTGCTACATCAGACATTCCATTGATACAAATGATGCCTTTTACAAAGAGGAGCAGGAGTACATCGATGATATGATGCCTGAAGTTTCAGGTATGGTGACGGAATATTACCGGGAGCTCGTGAATTCTCCATTTCGTCAAGAATTGGAAGATAAGTGGGGAAAGCAGTTGTTTTCTCTTGCAGAAAGTGAAATCAAGACGTTTTCCCCTGAAATCATCACATTGCTTCAAAAGGAAAATAAGCTGTCTTCCCAATATACAAAATTAATGGCGTCTGCGAAGATTCCATTTGAAGGAGAAGAGCGCACATTGGCTCAGATGGGACCCTTCACACAATCGGTGAACAGAGGTACAAGGAAAGATGCGGCCATGGCCACCATCTCTTTCTTCGAAGAAAACCAGGAAGAGTTAGATCGTATATTCGATGAATTGGTCAAACTCCGCCATAAGATAGCGACTACATTAGGATACAAAAACTTTGTGGAACTGGGTTACTATCGTATGACGAGAACGGATTATACACCTGATATGGTGAAGGTGTTCCGTGATCAGGTGAAGGAGCACATCGTACCTCTTTCTACAGAGCTGAAAGAAAGACAAGGAAAGCGGATCGGTATCGACTCCATGAAATTTTATGATGAAGGATTTAAATTCACATCGGGAAATGCAGCTCCTAAAGGCGACCCTCAGTGGATAATTGAAAACGGTAAGAAAATGTACGAAGAGTTATCACCTGAGACAAAGGAATTCTTTGATTTCATGATTGAGGCGAACCTTATGGATCTGGAAGCGAAGAAAGGGAAAGCGGGAGGAGGATATTGCACGTATATCGCCAATTATGAATCACCATACATCTTCTCGAACTTTAATGGGACGTCCGGGGATATCGATGTGTTGACCCATGAAGCCGGTCATGCCTTCCAAGTGTACTCAAGCCGAGGATTTGATATACCGGAATACATCTGGCCAACGTATGAGGCTTGTGAGATACATTCCATGAGTATGGAATTCTTCACTTGGCCGTGGATGAAATATTTCTTTAAAGAGGATACGGATAAGTATCAATTTTCTCATCTGAGTGAAGCACTGCAATTTCTTCCATACGGTGTTGCTGTCGATGAATTCCAACATTTTGTGTATGAAAATCCAGAGGCCACTCCTGCTGAACGCAATGCAGCATGGAGGAGGATCGAGAAAGAGTATTTGCCCCATAAGGACTATGACCATGTTTCATATTTGGAAAGTGGAGGGTTCTGGCAGCGTCAATCCCATATATACAATTCACCTTTCTACTATATTGACTATACATTGGCTCAAATTTGTGCTTTTCAGTTCTGGAAGAAAATGAATCTTGATCGAGAAGGAGCATGGGATGATTATGTCGCCTTATGTAAGCTGGGTGGCAGCCGTTCTTTCACGGAATTAGTGGAAGCAGCTGATTTAGACTCCCCATTCCGGGAGGGAACAGTCCAAAAAGTGATTGAACCGATCAGGCAATGGTTAAATGGGATAGATGATACATCCCTGTAAATGATATTTGGCAGCCGTACTTGTTGCGGCTGCTTTTCTTATGTCCTCACATTCTATACCGGCTGATTTCTAAGAGAATTATCTACTTTTGCTTCTGTTTTTCCCTGCTTGTACATAAGGTGAATTAGAAGGTGTCAGAGGTGATGGGATGAAAAAAATTGCTGGATCGTTTCAGATAGCAGCGGTATATGTAGGAACAGTCATAGGAGCCGGATTTGCCACGGGAAGGGAAATTGTCGAGTTTTTTACCCGATTTGGATTTGTCGGGTTTATTGCCATTTTACTGAGCGGGTACTTATTCATTACGATGGGAACCAAGATCATGCTTAAATCCCATGATATTAAAGCGAAGTCTTTCGAAGAATTTAACGAATACTTATTTGGAAAATGGTTTGCGAGAATCATGAATATCGTAATGATGATCATGCTGATCGGCGTTTCAGCCGTCATGCTTTCAGGGGCAGGAGCCGTTTTCCAGGAGCAGCTCCTATTATCGAAGCAATTGGGCATTCTGTTGACCATCGCTTTGGGTTTTTTCACGATGATGGTGGGCATTAAAGGATTATTTGCTGTAAATACGTTTGTCGTTCCCCTTATGATTGTCTTTAATCTGTTTCTGATGGTGTATTCGGTTCGCCATGCAGCATTTTTAGACGCATTTCTGATGATTCCTCATGCTGAAGATGGCTGGAAATCGGTCGTGGCCCCTTTTTCTTATGTAGCCTTCAATCTCGCCATGGCACAGGCTGTTCTCGTTCCTGTTGCCGGAGAAGTGAAGGATCGGGAAATCATTAAATATGGGGGATATCTTGGGGGATTTTTTCTGACGCTTATTTTAATATCCAGTCATATCACTCTTGTCTTGATTCCGAACGTAACCGATTACCAGATTCCAATGGCGGTCGTGATGAAATCATTTGTATCCGGCTTTTACTTTGTTTATATCCTCATTATTTATGGTGAGATTTTCACATCCGTCATTGGAGGCGTATTTGGTCTTGAGAAGCAATTGAGTAATTATTGGAAGGGCCCTTCGTTGTTGACTTTCACAGGTATTTTCTTGATGATTTATTCATTGAGCTTTTTCGAATACAGTGAACTTTTATCCTATCTGTATCCTCTGTTTGGGTACATGAGTTTGTTATTTATCATTCTTCTATGGATGAAACCGAATAAATAATCATTAAAAAGAGTAAAAAATGTGCCCGCTGCCCATGTTAATAGAGAATAAATATTGAAAAGGGGTGGCAATCATGACACAGTCCAAGCATGAAAAAGAAAGACAGTGGAATGTAAGGAAAGAAGAGCAGCATCCGCACGGAAAAGTTTCTTCGTTCAAGGAACTTTCAGAAGGAAAAAAAGAAAAACAATAATATAAAAACGGATGCTTGACGGCATCCGTTTTTTATTGGCTTAGATCTATGAACCATGATCATGATGATATGCGTCCTCCGTCTTGTACTTCTCGGGAAAATATTTATTTCGGACTTCGTCTTTATCCCAATCACCTTGCCCGCATCCCTTGGCTAGTTCGTCAAGGTGTCTCACGATGTACTGAATATCAAGGTTCTGGAGGCTGTCATAATCAATCCCTTCCAAAATATAATCCTTAAAGGTCCATACCATTTTCTGCGTTTCTTCGCTATTATTTTCACCGATCATTCTCAAGGAGCGGAGGATTTCTGCAATGATGGAAACATCCTGTTTCCCATAATGCCTCAATTGATAAAAGCTTTTGTATAGATGATCGACAAAGGTGGGTTGTTCTAATATGATTCGTACCTGATTTTCATCATCTGTCAAGTAAGAGCTGGGAAGTTTGTGTTTAGCGAGCTTCGATAGAATGATTCCGATCTCTTCGATACAGTTTTTCGCTGTATTGGGATCATTGATGGCGGGGGAAATGGCTCTTAAGGCTATTTCCACAAGCTTCCGGATTCCGAGCTCAATATCTTCCATAGGTTCTTTATCAGGGCCAAGTACAAGGTAGCTAAGATAATCTTCCCCATCTATATCATCTGTCGTAGTCCAGATGGTCATAACGGGGGTTCCTTCAAGTAAGTATTCCCCAGGTGTCTTCACCATACGGACGATACTCTTGTCCTTTCCCGCTTTCTTGATCATTCCTTCTATATCGATTTGTTGTAGATATCCAGATGCTTCACTGTACATCGTAACGGGCTCGGTTTCACTAAAGAAAGATTCATTGAAAGTCGATGGCTCATCTTGGATGGCATTTCTTCTGTATAAGTAACTATTATCAATTTTATTATTTGTCTTGATGGTAATGTTATGGATCAAATTACTAACCTTCACCCAATTAGACACATGATGGACGAAATAAACAAAGACAAATAGACAAATAACCGCAACGATTCCGGCAAATGCAGATGAAATGTATAATTCTTGACCTGATTCATCTTTAAGAAGAACCAGCAGAGTGATGCAGTACACCACACCCGAAACAAAAATGGCAAGCACACGTTGAGTAGGTCGGTCGTTGATGAAATTCTGTAAAGTCCTTGGTGAATACTGGGAAAGAAACGTTGTAAGGACAACCATGATGGTTGAAAAGGTAATGGTCGTCATGGTCATGATGGATGAAGCAATAGTGCTGATGATTGTCATCGATAGGTTGAAATTTGAGAACAACACCTTAGGGAATATCGGGTAGTCATGCTGACTCAACCACCAATCAAAATAAAAGGTGAGGAGAGAAAGCAATAAAGATATCATGGAGAATAAGAATGGGACAAACCAGAAACTTTTTTGGGCTTTATTAAAAATATGTATATTTATATTCATCTCGAGGGATCCACCTTATGAACAGTATGCTATAAGAATATCCTCAAAGCCGATGCATTAAACCTTTTCGCTTCAGTACTCAAATAATAATAGTGGAGGAAAGTCCTCCACCGAACATAAGCAGAGCTTATTTTCTATCAGGCCTTTACAATTTTATAGTTCTTGTGGTTCACTACGGTCTTTTCCTCCAACTCGAGCTCCCGATAATTTTTCATATAAGTTAAATCGACAATTACTGAATTTTCATTCACTTTTTCAACGATTCCTTTTAATC
Organism: Rossellomorea sp. YZS02; assembly: GCF_033963925.1. Lineage (NCBI taxonomy): Bacteria > Bacillati > Bacillota > Bacilli > Caryophanales > Bacillaceae > Rossellomorea > Rossellomorea sp. YZS02. Next base: position 21,166 of record NZ_JAXBLY010000004.1, read on the forward strand.
CTTCTTTAAATTCAATCACATTCCCTATTTCTGCTTTTTTCATCAAATGTCGCTCCTTTTTGCCAAAATTCTACAAACAATTACTAATATTTTGACGGAAAGTTTTGGAAAGGTAAAGAGTTTTCTAACAATTTCATTTAAAAATTATGGCTTGTGATGATCTACCTTTTGAAATTACAATAGTCATAGTAAGGATGGAGGTTTGTGTATGAGTGAAAAGGACATTCTTGAGCAACTGCAATTATTGCGTACAAGAGAAATTGATGAAATAAAGGTGTTGAAAGAAGATTTCCTCGCCTTTCGAGCAATACTTGTGAAACAGGAGGATTTTAAACATTTTCGGGGAATAGCCCAGCAAGGTGGAAATATCCTCTTTCATTATTTAGATACACAGAGAAGTTAAAAGAGTGGGGAACCCCCACTTTTTCTGTTTCGAAAGTGCTCTGTTCTTTCCTGGATTACGACCAGTATATGAGGCAACACCTGTATTTAGTATTGAAGCTTGAACGATCAGTGGTAACCTTTACCTGCTGAAATTCTCCTTATACATTGTTATCTTATTGGTGAGCGCTTATTAGGAGGTAGAAGTATGATTAAGAAAAGCTTTATAATAGGAATTGCTGCACTTTCTTTCGTGACATTCTCTTCTCAAACATTTGCTGCAGGGGAAGTGCACACGGTAGAAAAGGGTGAATCCCTCTGGGAAATTGGTAAGGAGAAATCCGTATCCGTCATTCAACTAAAGAAAGAAAATGATCTTAAATCAAATGAAATATATCAGGGTCAATCAATCGTTATTCCTGCCAGTGATGTAACCGCAGAAGATCGGGAGTTACTTGCGAAACTTGTTCATGCAGAAGCAAAAGGTGAACCTTATGCAGGTAAGGTAGCAGTCGCAACGGTTGTATTAAACAGGGTGGATTCTTCAGAATTCCCTGACTCTATTAAAAACGTGATCTATCAGGTTTCTAATGGACATTATGCATTTTCACCAGTACAAAACGGACAAATAAACCAGGCACCTTCACAAGAATCCAGAGATGCAGTTGATGAAGCCCTGGCTTTCAGAGGGCAGGGGAAAGGCTCTTTATTCTTCTATAATCCTGTAACATCTACAAGTGACTGGATTACAAGCAGGGAAACATTGTTGACGATAGGGAAGCATCGATTCGCTAAATAATGTATAGATATAATTGATATGAAAAACGTAAGTACTTTTCCTTTTCTCTAAGTAGAATTAATAGTAAAATAGAGAAAAGAAGCAGAGGTGATGTTGATGAACGGTACAATAGCCACACGAATTGAGGTCGTACGCTCGAAGATGATTCAGTCCGGGATTCGTTTTGGGTTGAAAAGCCCCACAACCATTCAACTGAGTGAAGAGCTGGATGCCTTGATCAATATTCATCAACGCAATGATACTAAAAAGACAAGTCAAAGAAAGATCATTCAATAAATAGAAGGTTAACCTATGAAATCGACCTATCCTACTTCAAGGGGGGATTTCAGCAGGTTAACCTTTTTCAATTTTATTCATGAGGATTGGTGAGCTTTTGGGTAGGGTATCCTTCTTATATAGGAAATGAAAATCAAGGGAGAGATGAAATTGAAAGGAAATATTGTGTGCATAACAGGTGGAGCCAACGGGATAGGGAGAACCCTCGTTGAAGAATTTTCAAAGCAAGGTGCCATTGTAGAATTCATGGATATGGATGATGCGAAGGGGAAGGAACTTTCCAGAACGCTCAATGCAGAAGGATATAGCACGCGCTTTCATGAAGTGAATGTAGGAGTACCCCAACAAGTGAAAGAAGCCTTCACGATCATTAAGAAAGAACACGGTGTGGTCGATGTTTTGATTAATAATGCAGGTGTTTCAAGATTCATGCCATTTTGGGAGATGGAACCTGAAGATTGGAACGAGATTTTAGCAGCTAATTTAAGCAGCGTATATTATTGCAGCCGTGAAGCAGCCGAGTTAATGAAGGGGCGTGGAGGCTCTATCATTAATATGGCTTCCACAAGAGCTTCAATGTCTGAACCGGATACAGAGGCGTACTCAGCGACGAAAGGCGGGATTATCAGTCTTACTCATTCACTTGCCATCACCCTCGGCGAGGTGGGGATTCGGGTCAATTCCATTAGTCCTGGTTGGATTCAAACAGAAGATTATACTTCCTTGAGGGACATAGATCATGAACAGCATCCGTCAGGAAGGGTAGGTAAGCCCGAAGACATAGCGAGGGCATGCTTATTCCTTGCGAACACTGATAATGATTTCATTACAGGAGAGAATCTCGTTGTGGATGGTGGAATGACACGAAAGATGATTTATAAGCATTGAATGCATGAAGGAAGCAGGGCAATGGAAACTACCCCCTTCTTAACACGACAATATTGATAAGTCCGATGCACAGTACAAATATTAAGCTGATAACCATTTATTTTTTACACTCCCATCTTTTTTTCTAGAATATGGGAAGGATGTATGGTCTGTTCAAGGAATAGAATAAAGATTTGTAAAGATTGATATTATGGAGAAAAGACCCGATCACGCACCGAGTCAACCCTTCGGTAGTAGCATCATGATTTGTATAAATAAAAGTAAAACTCGCCGTAGTTATTTTGGCGAGTTTCTTTATTAGCGATTAAATACTTGTGATACGTTTCAACGTCGTCTATTAAATAAGATGTCTTGCCCTATACAGAAGAGGCAGCAAAAGTAAAATAAGCGGAGTTTTTCCGGTTACATTCAAAATGGAACTTGTTATTAGGATAAATAAGCGGAGTTTTTCCGCTTATGCACAGAAAAATCAGCAAGTATTGAATTTTTTGAGTGGTTAGGCGGAATCTCTCCTTTTATTTCGCTCATCTCTCCTTTTAATGAAGAAATTAGCGGAATCTTTCCGTCTATTTTATCAGCTCTTGGGATTGACTTGATTTTCCATCCTATAAATGCCCAGATGCAGTAATCAGCAGACTAATCAATAAAATAGGTAATTAAAACGGCATTCCATATGATAAAAGTTTAGCCCCCTCTTTTTAGAGTAGTCGGTTTTATAAAAGAAAAGGGATAATTTAACAAAGAGTTATGGTAAAATAAGAAAATGATATTGTTAGAAAATTAAATTAAATCTTCGTATGAAAACTAGGGGGAAAAAGAATGAGTAGCTTGGCCTTAATTAAGAAAGAAATGAATAAAGTATTAGTGGGTAAAGACAAAGAGATAGACCTTTTGATGATTGCATTACTTCAAGAAGGACATGTTCTGTTGGAAAGTGTGCCGGGTACTGGTAAAACATTACTGGCCAAGACATTCAGTCACTGCATTGATGGAGCTTTCAAAAGGATTCAATTCACACCTGACGTGTTACCAAGTGATGTAACGGGTATACAGTTTTTTAATCCGAAAACCCAAGAATTTGAGTTAAGGACGGGACCCGTCGTCACAAACGTCTTATTGGCGGATGAAATCAACAGGGCCACTCCGAGAACCCAGGCAAGTCTACTGGAGGTAATGGAAGAAAAGCAGATTACGATAGATGGGGAGACCGTTCCATTATCTCCTCCCTTCATCGTGGTTGCCACGCAGAATCCCATTGAATCCCAGCAAGGGACATTCCCGCTGCCTGCAGCACAGTTGGACAGGTTTTTATTGAAGATACCATTTACTTATCCTGACTTTGAAGAGGAAAGAGGGATTTTGAACCGATTTAAATCATCGGAACCTTTGAGTACAGTAAATAAAGTAATGGGTCTTGAAGAACTTCAATCGTTGTCACGCCGTGTCAAAGAAGTCCACGTATCTGAGGATATCGAAACGTATATACTTCAAATTACGAGGGGGACAAGGGAGCACGAATGGGTGGAGGTAGGTGCAAGTCCGCGAGCCAGCCTGGCACTTCTAAAGGCTTCCCAGGCTAAAGCCTTTCTTGATGGCAGGGATTTTGTGAAGCCTCAGGATATTGTAGCGGTTGCTCCATATGTTCTTCAGCATCGTATTCAATTAACAATAGAGTCATCCCTGACCAGGACGCCAGAGGAAGTCATCGAGCAGATCGTAGAGATGGCCATTACCCCTGTTGAAGCGGGGCAGGCTCGGTGAAGTGGAAACGGGAGATAGTTGAAGATCCTTACATATCCATGACGCTAGTACTACTCGTCATTGTCGGTGCAGTAAGTTTTTATGTTCAATCTTATGTTGGGTTAGGTATTTTTCTATTGATGATTCTCTATTTCAGGGTTCATCAATGGTATATGGTGAAAGTCGGGGAAGGTATCAGTATTGGAAGAACCATAAAGAGATTGAGGCTCCACGCTGATGAGGAGCAGAAGTGGGAATTTCAGATCCAGAACAGAGGAATATCCATTTGGGGGGCGACTTTAAAGGTCACGTTTAAAGATATCGTCATTCCTAAGGGATACCCGTACACGACCGGCGTTGGGGACAATATAGAAGTGTCCATTCCCTTTTCCATCCGCAAAAATGATGAAGGAATCATCTCCATACCGATTATTGGAAAGAGGAGAGGATTATGCAGAATCACCAAGATGCAGTTGGAAATCCCTCATTTATTCGGAAGTGGAAAAGTCCTATTGGATTTACTTGATAATGTTCCATCCACCATTATCGTATTTCCTGTAAATTCACCTGTTAAAATGGCAGAACAAAAGCTTACCTGGAAGCAGGGAGACGTCCCAATTCAACATTCATTATTTCATGATGTCTTTCACCAAATCGGAACGAGGGACTACGTTCAGGGAGACCGGTTCCAAGACGTTCACTGGAAGGCAACGGCCAGGACCGGAAGCCTTCAAACAAAGATCTACGCGCCAGCAACCCAAAAAGAGTGGATGATCGCCATCAATATTTCCGATCGTTATGCAATTACCAATCAGTTGGAAGAAATAATAGAGTATACGTCTTATATGATGCAGCTTGCAGTAGAACAAAACATCACGTTCTCACTTGTACTAAATGTAAGGTCGCAGGGTCTGACCCCTTATTATTACCTCCCGCCGGGAATAGGAAGGGTTCACAGGCAAAGAGGCATGGAGCTCCTATCTACTCTTTCAACAGATGAGTTTACCGTTCCATTCCATATAGTTCTTAAATCTCTTTACCTGCGTCAATTAGTGCCTTCCATCTTCATCGTAGCGGGTGTCATGGAGAAACGGGAAGAATCTCTATTAACAAATATAGAGAAACAAAATATACAAGTTTTCAAGTTAAAAGTAGAACAAAAACAAGGAGTCGTCACTTTATGGAATCGTTCGCTGAAAGTACCTTCCTGACCAAATCAAAACAGATGGTTTTGATTAAATTGGGACTGTTAGTGGGGATAGATGTATTATTTACCCTATTGTTCATTACGTTCCTCTTTCCGAAAGAAGTAATTATTAACAGCTACGTCCCGGCTCTGTTTACTGTATTTATTTCCATTATGATAACAGTCGCTTTGAGTAAGCTGAATCAACCGATGACTAAACAATTGATTGCGGCCCTATTCATCGCTCTGTGTACTGGTATTTACTTCTTCTCTGCTTCATGGTTGATCATGTTGTGTGCCCTGTTATTTCTCCATTGGAGAATCTCAACTTATATCAACAATCATGATCACGCCATTGAAGTGAGCAGCGGTTCAATCCTTATCTTTTTAAGCGTGGCAGCGTTTTCCCTGTTGACGGGTTCAATGAGAGATCTGGAAAATACGTATATCGTATACTCCTTACTCTTAATTCTATTTTCAATCATTATCACGTTCACCCCGATCCAAAGGATGCTCAGTGGTATGAAACACGGTCAAGGAAAAATGCTCTTCAAACCAGTTGTTTTCTGGTTCTTAGTGCTAGTGGCAGGTGCTGTACTGGCAATGTTCAGCTCGTTGGTAAGTAAGGGGATCTATTGGGGAGCCGAAAAAGTATTTTGGGTAATCTCTTTCCTGGTGAATCCGATTTATGATCAACTATTAAAATTAAGAGACTTAATCATGAACATGTTTTCAAGCGATGCTGAAAAGGGTACAGGGAATGAACTCGAAAAACAGAATATTGATGAGACTCAAACTTACGAACTCAGCCAGGGATTATCATTTTCCTGGGTGGACGAGGCTCTGCTGATTCTATTAGTCATATTTGTCATCATTTATCTGATCAAGAAACGAAAGGAGTCTCTTCACGTTTCAGAAAGTGAAAGGGATTCTTACAGCATGACGACTCAACACATCATCACTCCTTTTGAAGAAAGCAGTAAAGAACCAATTTATTATTCAAAAGCAAGGGATTCTATCCGGCTATCGATGGAGAAGCTTGAAGAGGAAGCTTTAAGGAGCGGGGCAGGAAGATACCCGAATGAGAATGTTCAATTATGGTTCGACAGAATCGGACTTAGTGGAACGGATCGCTTTTTCACTGTGTACGAACAAGTAAGGTACGGACAATTCGTGCCTGGTCAGGATGAAATCGATTTCTTCACCAGTCAAATAGATGGACATATTGCACATTTGAACGATAAGAATGATCAATAGCAGAAGAAGCTAGTGCAGAGAAGGCGATTCTCCCTGCATTAGCTTTTTTTAATTATTTTCACATGGGGTATGATAAATATGAGGAGGGCTGCCCATGTTATTTGAAATAATAAATGTGCACTTTAAAGATATTTTACATATTAGGGAGATGGACATATCTGAGGGCAAGACTACTTGTCTGGTAGGGGAAAGTGGTGCAGGAAAATCGACTCTTTTGAAATTATTAAATAAAATGAATATACCAGACAGGGGACAGGTCCTTTATAAGGGAGATCCCTTAAAGAGTTTGGACGCTGTGAAGCATAGGAGAGAAGCTGTTATGATTTCTCAAACACCTCTCCTATTTGGAGAAACAGTAGAAGAGAATCTGCAGAGTGGCCTTATTTTTTCAGAAAAACCTCCGGCAGGTCGGGAGGAGCTCCTGAAGATACTCAACATTGTCAAATTGGATATGCCTTTAGACGCTCATGCAGCGCAGCTGTCAGGTGGGGAGAGACAGCGATTGTCACTCGGGAGGGTGTTATTAATGAAACCTGTCGTCTATTTATTGGATGAACCCACTTCTGCTCTTGACGAAGAAACCGAAATCCAAGTGATGAAAAGCTTTATTGAATGTGCAAATGGGCATGGGGGAACCGTTATTATGGTTACCCACTCTACCAATGTGGCTGAAGAATATGGCGAAGAAATCATTACGATTGAGAAATAGACGAAGGAGAGAATGACAGTGGAAAAAGGAATCATTGACATAGAATTATGGAGATTCATCGCAGCTTATGTGTTTGTGCTTCTATTATTATTCATCGTAAAGTGGAGGGGGGTTTCGAGGGAAAAGCAAATCTTACTCGCTTCTTTCAGGATGACGATTCAACTCATTATTGCTGGATACATACTTACTTATATTTTTGATCATCCAAGCCCCCTGCTTACATTGAGTATCATATTGATTATGGAGGCATTTGCCATCAGGAATATTTTTAAGCAGGTTAAATATGAGATGCATTTCAAACTGAAAGGGATGGCTGCCTTCTCATTATTCATTGGGACTCTTGTTTGCCTATTCTACTTCAATATGGTCGTCATCCACTTTTCACCATGGTATGAACCAAGATACTTTATTCCAATCGCCGGAATGATTGTGGGGAATTCGATGACGGGTATTACGCTTGGAATCAATACGCTACTCGGGGGATTGAAAGATCAGAGGGAGAAAGTAGAGGGGGCGTTGATGCTTGGGGCAACACCGAAAGCTGCCTCCAAGATCTATGTGGATAATGCGTTTGACTCCGCCATCCTTCCCACTCTTAATAATATGATTGGAATGGGAATCATTTTTTTGCCTGGAATGATGACAGGTCAGATTCTCTCTGGGATAAGTCCCCTGGTTGCCATCGAATATCAAATAGCCATTCTATTAGGCATTATTGGAAGTGTAGCACTCACCGTGATTCTTTTTATCATATTGGGGTATAAGCAATTATTTACAAAGGACGCCCAATTGAATATATAAGCTCTGTAGGGTGGAGTTTTTCCGTTCTAATCTAGTTTCCACGGCATATGCTAGAGAAAGAATGATAGGAAGGGGAAGATCCCATATGAAATATGAAATAGAACAGGCACTAAGGGTCAAAAGTCTTGCCATTGATGTAATGGAAGAATTGATGAAAAATGAAAGTAAGCATAGTATCCAAGAATTAAAACAGTTGTCAGAATTATTCTCTCGCTGCATTTGTGATTTGGTGAATGTGTATACAAACACATCTGAAGATCACGAAATGACACTGAAGGGAACCATAATCAAGGCAAAAATCGGTTATAATCTCATGAAGGCCAAGCCAAAAACCCATGTGGTAGAAAAAGAATAGTATGTCAATGAAAAAACTGACTCATACTAAAGACTCCACCACTTAATTAAAATGGTGGTTTCTAAAAGGGTTGGTTTTTTTTCGATTACAGAAATACATCAATTTTTACATAAATAGGTTCATAACAGTGGCAAATTTATGAAATACTAAAAAAATCAAGCTTTACAATTGTGTATCTCTTCATTGCATGCTATTCTTTTTTATTGAACAGCTTTATAGGAATAATGGATTAATCGCTAGAAATAGTTGACGTTTTCTTCATAATCCATTACTTTTATGAAGCAACCAAAAACAAGATATATGAAGGAGTCGATTTACATGGCACAAAAAACATTTACAGTTACAGCTGAAACAGGAATTCATGCTCGTCCGGCAACTCTACTAGTTCAAACGGCAAGCAAATTCGACAGCGATGTACATCTAGAATACAAAGAAAAGAAAGTAAACTTAAAATCAATCATGGGTGTTATGTCTTTAGGTGTTGGTAAAGGTGCAGAAATCACAATCATTACTGAAGGTAGTGACGAAGAAGAGGCGTTAAACAGCCTTCAAGAAACATTGAACAAAGAAGGTTTAGCTGAGTAATGTCAAGTCTTTTAAAAGGAATTGCGGCTTCGAATGGCATTGCCATAGCGAAAGCGTACCGTTTAGTTGAACCTGACTTAAGCTTTGAAAAGAAAAGCGTAGACAATGCTGAAGAAGAAGTAACACGCTTCGGGGAAGCCATTGCCACGTCAAAATCAGAGCTTGAAGCGATCCGTGATAAAGCAAGAGTTGATCTAGGTGAAGATAAAGCCCAAATCTTTGAAGCACACCTTCTTGTCTTAAGCGATCCAGAATTATTGACACCCATTGAAGACAAAATCAAATCAGAAAATGTAAACGCTGAATTCGCACTTAAAGAAACAGCGGATATGTTCGTTTCCATGTTTGAATCCATGGACAATGAATACATGAAAGAACGTGCGGCTGATATTCGTGACGTGACAAAACGTGTTCTTTCACACTTGCTGGGTGTGCAAATTGCGAACCCAAGCATGGTGACAGAAGAGGTTATTGTGATTGCAGAGGATTTGACTCCTTCTGACACGGCGCAACTGAACCGTGAATTTGTAAAAGGATTCACAACTGATATCGGTGGAAGAACATCCCACTCCGCAATTATGGCCCGTTCAATGGAGATTCCAGCTGTAGTGGGGACAAAATCCATTACTTCCTCTGTTGAAAATGGTGACATGATCATCGTAGACGGATTAAATGGAGAAGTACATATTAATCCGACTCCTGAAGTCATCGAAGAGTATAAGAAAGAGCATGCCCGTTATGAAGAACAAAAGGCTGAATGGGCTAAGCTTGTAAACGAGCCAACGGTTTCCAAGGATGGAGAGCATGTTGAACTTGCTGCAAACATCGGGACACCTAAGGATCTTGAAGGGGTTAAAAATCACGGCGGAGAAGGTGTAGGTCTGTACCGTACAGAATTCCTATACATGGGTCGCGACGAATTACCTTCTGAAGACGAACAATTTGAGGCATATAAGGCCGTATTAGAAGGGATGGAAGGGAAACCTGTAGTGGTTCGTACTCTTGACATCGGTGGAGATAAGGAACTTCCTTATTTGAACCTACCTAAAGAAATGAACCCGTTCCTAGGGTATCGTGCAATCCGTCTTTGTTTAGATGAGCAGGATATTTTCCGTACTCAGCTTAGAGCGCTATTAAAGGCAAGTACGTATGGAAACCTGAAAATCATGTTCCCGATGATTTCAAACCTTCAAGAGTTTAGAGAAGCGAAAGCCGTACTTGAAGAAGAGAAAAAAGCTCTTCTTGAAAACGGGACGAACGTAGCTGATCATATTGAAGTGGGGATCATGGTAGAAATCCCATCAACTGCTGTCATGGCAGATGTCTTTGCCAAAGAAGTCGATTTTTTCTCGATTGGCACAAATGATCTGATTCAGTACACTATGGCTGCAGACCGCATGAACGAGCGCGTTTCATACTTATATCAACCGTACAACCCTGCCATTTTACGCCTTGTGAAAATGGTGATTGACGCGGCTCATAAAGAAGGAAAATGGGCTGGTATGTGCGGGGAAATGGCTGGAGATGAGATTGCTGTACCGATCCTTCTGGGATTAGGATTGGATGAGTTCTCAATGAGTGCCACTTCCATTTTGCGTGCCCGTTCTCAAATCAAACAGCTAAACACTGCTGATATGAAAGAACTCGCAGAACAAGCATTGCAATTAGACACCAATGATGCGGTAATTTCTTTAGTGAAAAAAGCGACATCAATAGAGTAAATAAAGGTTTAAATGGTTGAAATGAGGGTACTGTATTTTTGAAGAATAAGGATAAGGCACACCCTTTGGGCCTTTTATTCTCATTTCCCCCTTTCTTGTGGATTGAAGGAACATAATGTTCTTTCAATCCCTTTTTTATTTTAGGGGATATAATTCTTTTTAAAAGGGTTTCTCCATTCCATCAACACACCGTAATGGCAGGATTCCTCATCTTCAATATAATCTTTGATCGCCTTTAGTGGGGTACGGCCAGCCTGTAATAAAAAGGTTATCACCGGATCTTTATATTCACCGCGCGTCAACATCTTCATATACTCTTCAATCCGGAGTGTGTCGGCCACTTTATGATAAGTGGGAATGCGGGCTCCGCCAAGTAAGCGTTCCAAATGTAAATGCACCACAATTTCATACATGGCCTCCATCATTACTTTCCCCAGCTTAAATCCCCTGTAGTCCGGTGCGATACAAAGATCCACTACGTACAATGTGTTTCCATTGGGTTTATGGTTTCTGATATATCCATTATCCGTTATTTCCTCCCACGTGTGTGGGGGATCCGAAGGAGTGAAATCTACAATCAGACTTGTCATGCTGCCAACTACTTTCCCGTCTATTTCCACACATATGGCACCTAAGGGGAAATGGGATAAATGCTGTGTAAGCTGATCTTTATTCCAGCAAAGATCTGATGGGAAAGGAGGTGGGAAAGCTTTTTGTTGGATCAAGATCAATGCATCGAAATCATTTTCCCTATAATTCCTGATAACGGCTTTATGTATATGATTATCCTTGAAGACATACTGTTCCTTACTATACATGACAGCACCTCATTTCTCGGAATTCCCTTGTTTATTATACTTTATGAAAGCGCTTTTTTAAAGTGTTTTACTAAAATAACTTTTCTGCCTTCAAGGCATAAAAAAATCTCTGTAATTTTCTTAAAAAAAGTTTTAAAGGAAGGTTTACCATATTTAAAAGCGGGTATTCTATAACTAAGCATGAAATTGGAGATTAATTTCTCACTAACACCCCCTTTTCCTTTTTTTTGAACCAGCTCTTTTATAGAGGCTGGTTCTTTTTTTCTTTCATAATTGTCAATTGTATAGTACGAATGCCTGAGATGAATAATAAGCATATGCTGACCCTTAAGGGAATCAGCACTACAATAGAAGGGGTGGATGAACGATGGCAAAGAGAACAAAAAAGAATGATCCACAACAAAAAAATAAAAAAGGCTTCGACTCTTCAAAAATCAATTCAGAATTTGCACATGAAATAGGCAGTGCGGCAACAAATAAAATCCACAATGACAAAGCCAAAAAAGAAAAAGCATCCAAAAATAATGGTGAATATAAAGGGTAATACAAAGAAAGGGGCGGACCTTGAAAAGGTCCGTCCCTCTTATCTTTGGATAAAGGCCTGAAGCCGGTTGAGTCCTTCTGTCAGTTGTTCCATGGAACACGCGTAAGAAAGTCGGAAATATCCTTCACCGAGCTTTGAAAAGGCATCTCCGGGTACGACGGCGACTTTTTTCTCCTTTGCGAGGGCCAGGGAGAAATCCAAGGAACTTAAACGTAATTCATCGGGGATCTTCACGAAAAAGTAAAAGGCTCCTTGTGGTTGAACTACACCTTCAAACCCCATCTGGACTAACCGCTCATATACGTAATCCCTTCGCTTCCTATATTCATCCTTCATCTCCATCGCATCATTCTTCCCTTTGGTCAAAGCCTCATATGCTGCCTTTTGCGATATGGAAGAAGCACAGGACACATTGTATTGGTGAACCTTCAGAAGATGGCTGGAAATGGTTTCTGGAGCAAAGACAAGACCGATCCGCCACCCGGTCATACTATGTGACTTTGATAAACCGTTGATAACGATTGTTTGCTCTCTTAAATATTCTGCAATGGAATGATGAGCACCGTCATAGGTAAGTTCACTGTAGATTTCATCAGCCAACACAAAGATTTCCCGGTTTCTAAGTAAATCGGCGATCTCTTTCAATTCTTCCTTTGATAAGCTCACCCCCGTTGGATTGGAAGGGTAAGGAATGATGATGCATTTGGTTGATGGGGTCAAGCTCTTTTCAATAAGAGCAGCATCTAATTTAAATTCATTTTGAGTAATATCAACATGGACCGGATTTGCCCCGCAAAGTTTAATGATGGGTTCATATCCTGGATAAACAGGTCCAGGGATAAGACAGTCATCTCCTTCGCAAAGAATCGTACGAAGAATCACATCGATTCCCTGGGAGGCACCATTTGTGACTATGACTTCGGCTCTCGGGTCATAATGTATATTGTATTTTTCTTTGACGAATGAAGCAGCAGCTTCACGCAATTCAAGGAATCCTGCATTATGGGTGTACGAAGTAAAATTATCATCTATGGCTTTTTTTCCGGCATCTTTAATATGCTGGGGGGTGGGGAAATCAGGTTGACCGATGGTAAGGGAAATCATGTCGTCGATCCCCTCAACCATGTTGAAAAATCTTCGTATCCCTGAAATTTGAATGTCCCTGACCAAGGGATTAATATGCTGTTCCAATATGTACACCTACTTTAATAATTTGATTCATATTCTACCATTAATTTGAGTTTTTACGTAGTGCTTTTGTTTGAATGGAGGAGAAAAAGGGAAAGGATAAAATGAAAAAAAGTCAGTTAGGGAGAGCCATATGATTCGAACGAATATAATCAAGGAGAATGGGGACATTCAGTGTGATGTACCTTTATCCAGAATAAAAGAAAAAGATGTAAAATGGTACTGGGTGGACTTTTCAGAGCCTACCAGCAAAGATATCAGGTTGCTTAAATTATATTTCAGGTTTCACCCCCTTGCGATCGAGGATTGTTTGGATGACTTCAGTCAGCGCCCAAAGCTCGATTTTTATGAACAGTATATATTTGTCCTTATGCACGGAATCAATCCTAAAACCCATGATTCCCATGAGGTGAATATGTTTGTGAATTCAAGCTTCATTGTGACCTTCCATAAACAGCGAGTCGACGAATTAAATCATTTATGGGAAAGAGTGAAGGAGGAAGGGGAACAGCTTAGTCCGTTTAAGATCATGCATGGAATCGTTGACCGATTGGTGGACGAATATTTCCCGCTTATCTATAAGATTGAAGATCGCCTCAATACCATTGAGGACAACACGAACGAAGAAGCGGATAGTGATTTGATGGATGAATTATTTGATATTCGCCATGATATGTCCAAGCTAAGACGAACTCTTGTGCCAATGAGGGATCTATTGTATCGAATCAGCAACTCAGGAAGATTAAACTCGTTGAAAGAAGAGCAGCTATACTTCAATGACGTGTATGACCATTTAATAAAGCTCGTGGAAATGCTTGAATCCTATCGTGAATTTTCATCGGATATTCGTGATAATTATCTTTCAATCAATTCGGATAAAATGAACAATATCATGATGACCTTGACTGTCATAACGACGATTTTCATGCCTCTTACATTTATAGCCGGTTTATATGGAATGAATTTTGTCTATATGCCTGAACTGAATGAGCGAAGTGGATACTTCATCGTTCTTGGGGTCATGGGACTTATCGCTCTGATCATGTTCGGTTTCTTTATGAAAATAGGGTGGCTCAAGTTCAGCACGAAAAAGCGAAGAAAGCGGAGAAGACTTCTTCGATTAAAATAATCAGTTCATACAAGGGGGGTTCCAGAAGGAATTCCCCTTGTTCATGCTTTTAGTCCTCAATAAGCCATCCTTTTTCAATGCCGATGTCGACCCATTCACATATCTGGGAATAAATTCGAGGGGAAATGTCTTTGATCCATTGATTTCGGTTTAACACTTGATGAGCATAAATTTTATGTTCCAACCATGATTTTCCTTCTGTCGAGACGTTCAGGAGAAGAGGCTGAATGTGGTCAATGATTGATGCATATAGGGCTTCATTTGTCTTTCCTTCCTCAAATTCCTCCCAAAGAGACTTATATTTGTTTCTTGTCCCTTCAGGCAGGAGCCCAAAGATTCTCTCGGCAGCCCGTACTTCTCTTTCACGCTTATCCTCATAGCCGCTGACATCAAAGGCATAAGTATCGCCTGCATCAATTTCCACGATATCATGTAGAAGGAGCATCTGAATGGAAGTGAAAAGGTCTGTTTTCTCCCTTTTTTCATACACTTCAAATAAGGTCATAGCCATCACACATACATGCCAGGAATGCTCACCACTATTTTCTCTTCTACTCCCATCGCTTACGTATGTTCGACGCTCGATTATTTTTAATTTGTCCACTTCTTTAATGAAATTCAACATGTCAGTAAACATGGCATACCCTCCAAAAAATTGTATTCCTTTTTCATTATGAGGAGGGATAAGGGATACTGCAACTGATCTCTGAATGAGTTAAGATAATTTGGTTTAAAAATGTAGATTTTTTTGTGGAAAAACGTTATATTAGTTGAGGACAATAGAAGAAGAATTGGGAAACTGATGATTCCCGAGAGGTTCTAGCACAACCCTCTATAAAAAACTAAGGAAAACGACATCCTTAGGTGTCGTTATTTTTTTGTTAGTGGCAATTTTTTGCCGATATTATAGAGTTTTACAGAATCTCTTTCTTCTTTTCATGGCAAAAGAGCCTGTAGAAGAGAAAGGAGAACCATATATGAACACAGAGAAAGCGTTAGTGGTATTCAGCGGAGGTCAAGATAGTACAACGTGTTTATTTTGGGCAAAGAAAGCATTTAAAGAAGTAGAAGCAGTGACATTTAACTATGGTCAGAGACATGTTGCGGAACTGGACTGTGCACGCGAGATTGCAGAGGACCTGAATGTGCCTCATCATGTATTGGATATGAGTTTATTGAACCAACTTGCACCAAGTGCATTGACAAGGGCAGATGAAG
The DNA here is from genome assembly GCF_033963925.1 of Rossellomorea sp. YZS02. Taxonomy (NCBI): domain Bacteria; kingdom Bacillati; phylum Bacillota; class Bacilli; order Caryophanales; family Bacillaceae; genus Rossellomorea; species Rossellomorea sp. YZS02. The sequence goes on from NZ_JAXBLY010000004.1 coordinate 36,761, forward strand.
AAATCACACAGGCAGAAGGGGAATTGCCTTCTACCTTTGTGCCGGGAAGAAACCTAATATTCTTGTCATTTGCAGGGATTCTGGCAAAGCAGATTGGTGCGAAACATATCGTGACAGGTGTTTGCGAAACCGATTTTAGCGGCTATCCGGACTGCAGGGACATGTTTGTTAAATCGTTGAATGTATCTCTCAATCTGTCCATGGATGATCAATTTGTCATTCATACACCCCTTATGTGGATCAATAAAGCAGAAACGTGGGAAATGGCAGATGATCTAGGGGCTTTTAAATATATCCAGGAAAATACCCTTACGTGTTACAACGGGTTGAAGGGCAGCGGTTGTGGCGAATGTCCAGCATGTGAACTTAGACAAAAGGGATTAGAAGAGTATGTAAACGATAAAAAAGGGGGAGAGGGTCTATGATCCAACAGATTTATCCGACTCCCGATCATCCTTATGAATTTGAATTAAATAAAGATATGCATTTTGCAGCAGCGCACTTTATTCCGCATGCTGATGCTGGAAGTTGTCAGGAAGTGCATGGTCATACCTACTTCGCCAATATTACAATTGGAGGGGATCAACTCGATGATTCTGGATTCCTTATTAATTTCCAGCACATCAAAAAACTGATCCATAAACGATTTGATCATACCATCATCAATCAGGATGAAAGATTTTCTCCCGAGAGAGGTACTGAATTTCCTACAACTGAAGTAGTGGCAAAGGTTATGTGGGAAATCATCCAGGATCATTTGGACACACTTCCTCACCGTCCCCGATGTGTTCAGGTGTTTTTAAGAGAGACTCCTACCAGCTATGTCATTTACAGACCAAAGGGGAGACAGGAATGAAGAAGATACCGGTTCTAGAAGTGTTCGGTCCTACCATTCAAGGTGAAGGGATGGTCATCGGGCAAAAAACAATGTTCGTCCGGACTGCCGGCTGTGATTATAGCTGTGCCTGGTGTGATTCAGCCTTTACATGGGATGGATCTGCGAAAGAAGACATAGAGCTAATGACAGCTGAAGATGTGTGGGATAGACTGAGAGTTATTGGAGAAAATCGATTTTCTCATGTAACGATCTCAGGAGGGAATCCAGCTCTGTTGGCTAATCTTAAAGCGCTGATCGACATATTGAAGAAAAATGGAATTGAAACAGCTCTTGAAACCCAAGGGAGCCGCTGGCAGGATTGGTTTTATGATATTAGCGATCTTACCCTTTCCCCAAAGCCGCCAAGCTCCGGCATGAATACCGACTACGAAAAGCTTGACCTAATCATTCATCGGTTACAAGATCATGGTTCGCAATTCAGCTTGAAAGTGGTTGTCTTCGATGAAAAGGATTTGGAATATGCAACAGGTATACACCATCGCTATCCTTCCGTCCCATTTTATATTCAAACAGGAAACCCTTCGGTAACGGAAGGAGACACAGATAAACTGGTGTCCGAACTGCTCATGGATTATGAAACACTCATAGAAAAAGTATGTAGTAGAGAAGAATTAAATAATGTACGGGTACTTCCGCAACTTCATACTCTAATATGGGGAAATAAGCGCGGAGTATAGGGGAAAAAGCGATTGATAGTATTGAAATCAATCGCTTTTTTTTGTGGACATGCTAGGAACTTCTCCCATCTTTTCCCTGATTCCTGCTCATTTGCCCTTCAATATAAGAAAGTTCATCCTGTTCATCCTTGCCTTCTTCGTTCTTTCCAAGAGCGATAAGGGGAAGAGTGTTCTGAGCAGGCATTATGTGGTCGCTTATATCATCGAAATCAGGGTGACTTTTGCTATTGATATCCCTTCGGTCAGTCATATCAGCACCTCCTTTTCTTAGTATGTATTGGCCCGTCAATTCTACTCAGATTTTATAATGCGTTGTCCTGTAAGAGGGTGTGGCGACATTTTTTATTAGTGTATGTAAAAAAAGTCGGCTATTGTTCGATATAAGAAGAGAGGGCAATAATTATGGAAGGGCGAAGACAATTGAACCAATCAAACGGAATACTTCTTGAAAGTGGAACGAATGAACTCGAAATTGTTGAATTCGAAGTTCAAAACAATAAATTTGGTATTAATGTGATTAAAGTGAAGGAGATTATACAGCCGACGACGGTCATACCGATTCCCCATTCCCACCCGCACGTCAAGGGACTCGTCCAATTGAGAGGCGAGGTACTGCCGGTTGTTGATATGGCCAGGGTACTCGGTGTTGAAGAAGAGGAAACGGAGAAGTCCAAGTACATTGTTGCTGAGTTCAATCAGCAGAAGGTTATCTTTCATGTACATAATGTCACCCAGATTCATCGTATTTCCTGGAATCAGATTGAAAAACCTTCTGAAATGTATTCAGGGGGGCATTCAGGAATTATTGGTGTAATCAAGCGGAATGACTCGATGATTCTACTATTGGATTTTGAGAGTATTATGCTTGAAATAAATCCTGAGACAGGAATACGGGTTGACCAGGTAAAGAAATTAGGACGGCGGGAGAGAAGAAATAAGAAGATTGTTGCTGCGGAGGACTCACCCTTACTTCGAAAACTTTTGAATGACACATTAATGGAAGCAGGGTATGACGACGTAGAGTTCTTTGAAAATGGGGCGGATGCCTATCAATATCTGGAGTCACTTGGTGAGGAGTCCGTTGACGTCACAGATTCTGTACAACTTGTACTGACTGATATTGAAATGCCGCAGATGGATGGTCATCATTTGACGAAGCGCATCAAAGAGAATCCCAAGCTCCATGCACTCCCTGTCATCATATTCTCATCCCTTATTACAAAGGATTTAAGACATAAAGGAGAAATGGTCGGGGCTGAGGATCAAATCAGCAAACCTGAGATCGCAGAGCTAATTCTAAAGATCGATCATTATATCCTATGATTGTTTAAAACAAAAGAAGGGTTCTGACAATAGTCAAAACCCTTTAGAAGATATATGCGTTACAGTACTAAAATCAATGGGTATTAAAAGAAGCTATCTCCCAATTTTTTAAATACAGGCTTTTGATACTGGTTTTTTCCACTCTTCCGTATCTGATCACTCTGATCGGACATTCCTGTATATTGTTCGAGGATTCTTTTAGCCTGTTGTAAACCCATTTTGCATTTCGGATTTCTCAAGCTTTCATCGAGTGAACCCAGGTGTGGAAGTTCTTTGAAGTCTTCCTTTGTTGGTGGGAGATGAAAGGTGTATTCTCCGCAATCAACTAAGACATCAGATTGTTGCTGACTATTCCTTGGATTTTTAGAGAAGTGAAGCCCAACTTTCTTCGCCTTACCTTCCAGGATCATTTTCATTAAGGCACGTTTTTTTAATGAATATAAGTATTTTGGGTTTCCTGCTGTTTTCGCATGACGGTTGACAGTGAAAATAGCTTGAGAGAGGGTACTGACGGATGTGGAAGAAGGGGTGGGATTACTAGTGTTTCTCAAGATATCTGCTCCTTTCTAATATTCTCATTTCTATTATACCCTCTTTTCCTGGGATTGGAAAGGGGACGGGGTATCATTTTCGGATAATGACATGCATAAATGACTGTATGGGTTTATGTGATAGATGCGGTGGACTTTATAGAGAAGACGTCATTAAGGCTCTACCTAAATAATGTAAAAGTTACATTTTCAGGTGAGCCTTGTTGTTATTTTCCGGGGTATATATTGATATTCTCCGTAAGATTATACGGTGAGGATTGATAATTGTTAACACCATAGGGTTGTGGATATCCTCCAGGATAAGGGTATCCTCCGTATGGCGGATAAGGCGGGTAGCATGCAGGACCGTAGCATGGTCTATTGAACAGTAAAGGGCTTATGGCCAAACCTGCTAATCCACCTGCTAAAAATGGTAATCCAAAGAATGGGAAGAAACGCTGATCTCCTCCTCTATATGGTGGATAGCCTCTATATGGGTAATATGATTGTCGATACATAAATGAAAAAACCTCCTCTCTCTATATTTAGTCTATGGTTCATGTTCAATCTGTGCGCCTGTCTTAAATTTATTGGGCATGAGGAATGGATAGGGTATGCGGCATGTACTAGGAATCAGAAAAAAGCATTTATACACGAATGCAGGAAAATAATGTATGGACCCGTGAGTGGAATCAGTATGCAGGTTGCAGATAAATATATGAGTACAAAAGGATGAAGAATCCATGGAATGGACAGACAGTAACGTCATTATCAGTCAAGGTCATGACAGTGTGTTGATGGAAACTATTTTAGAGCATATACACGATATGATATTTATTATGAAGGTGGAAGAAGGAAAAGAATTCAGATATGTATACGTCAATGAATCAGCAAGGAGGTATACGTCAATCCAGCAGGAAGACATGGGGCTTTTTTTGGAGGAAGTGATAGCTGGAGAATTGGCATTGGAATTAAAGAAGAGATATTTGCAACTGGTCAAAACCGGAGAATGTATAAGCTATCAGGATTCCTTTAATGTGAATGGTGAAAAGGTAGTGAATGAATCCATCCTGACACCAATCATGGATGAAAGAGGGCAAGTGGGTTATGTCGTTGCGATTACAAGAGATATAACCCCTTCAATTGAAGAAAAGATGAAATTAGAGAAAGCGAAGGAGCGATACCAGTCCATCATCGAACATAATCTCGATGCCATCTTTATATTGGACTCGCATGGAATCATTAAGGGTTCAAATGCAGCCTGCTGCTCACTTTCCGGATATTCAAAGGAAAAGTTAATGAACATGAATATCTATGAGTTATTCAGCCCTCAGAATAGTAAAGTCTTGGGGGAATCCCTTTTTCAAGCATTATCTGGGGTTCCGTCTTCTATCGATTATTGTCTTCTGGTGAGTGAAGAGGGAGAAGAAAAGATCACCAGGTTAAAAATGGTCCCTATTGTCATTCAAGAAAAGTGTGACGGATGCTATATCATCGCAAAGGATATGACCACTCATCATGAACAAAGTAAAATCATCCATTATATGGCCCTTCATGATCAGCTAACAGGTATATGGAATAGAAAGGCACTTGATGATCACATCCCCCTCATCATTCACAATATGGAAGAAAGAGGAGTTGAGCTTTCTTTATTATACCTCGATTTAGACCGATTTAAATTTGTGAACGATACGCTGGGGCTGAAGGAGGGAGACAGGTTTCTTAAAAAGATCACCGAGCGTCTCTGCACCTTGACGAATGAAGAGTGCTTGTTGTACAGGCAAGGAGGAGATGAATTTATCTTCCTATTGAAAAATAGTAGTTTTGAAGATACAAAGACAAAGGCAGAAGAGATACTGGCATTGTTCTTCAATCCTTTTACAATAGAGAATCAGGAATTCTATATATCGCCTTCTATCGGAATCAGCCGTTACCCTACTGATGGTTACGACTCCAATTCCCTGATTCAAAAAGCGGCACAGGCTCTATTTGAGGTGAAGGAAAAAGGACGTGCCCACTATCGTTTTTATCAAACCCATATGAAGTCAAGTTTTCCTAATTATATTATTATGGAGTCGCACTTGAGAAAAGCGATAGAGAAAGGTGAGTTATACGTTCATTATCAGCCACAGGTCAATTTATCGACAGGTACCACTGACAGTTTCGAAGCGTTGATTCGGTGGAATAATCGTAAGTTTGGATTCGTGTCACCATCACAGTTTATCCCATTGGCAGAAGAAACGGGTTTGATTCATCAAATAGGCGAATGGGTTTTAGAGCAGGTGTGTATACAATTGTTGAAATGGAGAAACAAGGGGTATAGTTCGGTGAGAGTGGCAATCAACATTTCTCCAAAGCAATTCCTGCAAGAACATTTAGTAGAAACGATTGATTTTTATTTGAAAACGTATACTATACCTGCTTCCTGCATAGAAATTGAAATTACGGAGGGAGCAATGCAAGATACGCAACAAACATTAAAAATGCTGAAGAACCTTAAAGATCTTGGAGTGTTTATTTCAGTGGACGACTTTGGTACGGGTTACTCTTCACTTCACTATTTGAAACGTTTTCCCATTGATATCTTGAAAATCGACCAATCCTTCGTAAAAGAGATCGGGATGAACCAGAAGGATTCTGCCATTACAACGACCATCATACACCTTGCACATAGTCTGGGACTTGAAGTCATTGCCGAGGGAGTCGAGCAGGAGGTTCAGGTCGACTTCTTGAAGGAAGCAAAGTGCCAGAAGGCCCAAGGTTATTTCTTTAGTAAGCCGATAGGCGCAAAGGAAATCGAAGAAAAACAATTTGTCCTTATGTAATGAAACAGAAGCGATTTTCATGAACATTAAACCATATATGAACAACAGAGGTTCTTACTGAATGTTTGACAGAGTAATTCCTATGACTTATTTTAAAAAGAGGAGAGTAAAAGATTCATATAATATCGGAGTATGAGCTCTTTATATGAATCAAGGTTCCGAATGCTCTGCAAAGGAGAGGGATTATGAAAAAGAGAAAACGTATGGAAATCCTCTTTCTCCCTACCGAAAGAGGAACGGTTAAAGTGTATGTATTCGGCTTTAAATCTCCTCGATCTTTAGGTCAGGTAGTTGTTTCATATAATGATGTTTCTGTTGAAGCAAAAGGATATAAAAGAAATAAGACGATCATCAAAGCCTTAGCCCAGCTACATGATCTCATCGTGAATAATCCGGACAGTTAGCTTTTTGGACTGATTTTTAGAAGATGCCATTTTCTTAAAAATCAGTCTTTTTTTATGTAATGATGGTTGTAACACCTTTTTATATGATAATATATGAGTGAGTATTCATTCATTAATAAGGGGGATTACATATGGGAGAAGAGCAAGTAGTCATTGTAACAGGCGGATCAAATGGTATGGGGAAATATATGGCAAAACACTTCGTGGAATCGGGTGCAAGTGTTGTCGTCACAGGGAGGAATGAAGAACGGCTTCAGTCAGTGAAAGAAGAGTTTTCATCTCTTAAAGGAAATATCGAGGTCTTTCAAATGGATGTGAGGGAGCAGGAACATGTGAAGGCCATGGTCGAGTTCACGTCAGAAAAATTCGGTAAAATCGACGTGCTTATTAACAATGCTGCAGGAAACTTTATTTGTCCTGTAGAAAAGCTAACTCCTAATGGATGGAAGTCCGTCATAGACATCGTTCTAAATGGAACTTTCCTATGTTCACATGCCGTCGGTAACTATTGGATCGAAAATGATCAAAAGGGATCGATCATCAACATGGTTGCCACATATGCTTGGAATGCCGGGGCAGGTGTCGCTCATTCGGCAGCTGCCAAAGCAGGTGTTCTATCATTGACGAGGACTCTTGCCGTTGAATGGGGACATAAATACGGTATACGTACAAATGCGATTGCACCGGGACCTATTGAACGAACGGGAGGAGCAGAAAAACTTTGGATTTCAGACGAAGCAGCCAAAAGAACCATCGACAGTGTCCCTTTAAAACGTTTGGGGACACCTGAAGAAATCGCTGGTCTTGCCTTTTTCCTCGCCTCGGAAAAAGCAGCCTATATTAACGGTGAATGCATTACCATGGATGGAGGCCAATGGCTGAACCCCTTTCCCTTTTAATCATCAAATGTAAGAGTATTATGAGTTCAACTTGATAAAGCCTTCCCTTCTCATGTCTAAGCGGCAGAGCAGGGAAGGCTTTTTAAATTTTACAGGTCCCCTTAATAGATGTGTTATAATTATGCAAAAACATGAGTGATGGTGGGGGAGTGCGAATGGATGCATTAGAGATATTAACCAATATAGAAAAAGTGATTCCGTACTTTCAACCGATCTTCAGTGCGGATGAACATAAAATCATCGGATACGAAGTGCTGGGGAGAATGGATACAGGGAATGGTTCCGTTGAAAGTCTCGGCCCATTCTTTGGGGATGAAGAGATACCTGATGAATATAAGATTGAAGTGGATGAGCGTGTCACCCGTATGGCCCTGGAGAAATTTCTGGAAGAGGATCAGGAAGGTTACATATTTCTTAACCGCGATGCAAGATTACTTATGCATGACCACGGTGAGTCCTTCCTTGAGTTGCTCCTCGATTATGAAAAGAAAGGATTGGACTTGAATCGGACTGTCATTGAACTTTCCGAAAAATCCTTTGTAGGAGACTTTGATCAATTGGTTCATCTCCTCCTCTATTACAAAACATATGGAATCAAGATCGCAATCGATAATATAGGAGGTAACAGTGGTCAACTGGATAGGCTCTCCCACTATTCACCGGATATTCTAAAAGTGGATCTGTATCAATTACGCAATGATGCGGGGAACAGAGTGTATAAAGATATTTTATATAGTTTATCCATGCTTGCACGAAAGATTGGTGCATCCCTTTTATTCGAGAACATCGAAATCAACTATCAGCTTCAGTTTGCTTGGCTGAATGGGGGAAGATATTATCAGGGCTTTTATCTAAAGCATCCGTCTGACTCTTTCCTAGAACCGGATCTCTTAAAGGAAAAGCTCAAAGAAAAATGTCAGGACTATATCCGATATGAAAAGAAGCATCTAGAAGCAGGTTATGAATTTGCGGAAGTCCTCCATAAAGAAATCAGTCAAACATTGATGATCTTAAAGAAACAAACTGAAGTGTTCGATGAGCTTTTATTTGATCTGGCCATGCATTTTACTGATAAATGCTTTCGTTTGTATATATGCGATGAAAACGGGTTCCAGGTAACGAGTAATGTGGTGAAGATCGATCAAAAATGGATGGTCGAACCAAGGTACAAAGGCAAGAATTGGAGCTGGCGTCCATACTTTCTGGAAAATATCATTCGAATGAGGATCAATAAAAAAGGATTATTGTCTGATATTTACAGTGACATCGATTCAGGCGAATCGATCCGCACATATTCCTACCCATTTGGAAATGATCATTATCTTTTTATGGATCTCTCATATGACTTTTTATTTGAAGAGGACGGTTTGCTTTTTTAACATGGTTTCCCGGTGACTCATCTTACGCTTGACCTCTGATCAAGCCGCCAGCGCTTTTCGATTGTCCAGCTGCGGCGGCTAGAGGCTCGAGGTCATAAGCTAAATGGACCAAGAAGGCAAAGAACGCCTTCGGGGCCCATTCATCTTTTGATTGTCGCCCCAGTGCAAGCCCCTTCTGCTTTTCTTGTATAGCTCTGACTTGTTAGGACAAATTATCCTTAACTACATTTTGTAAGGAGGGCTATAATGAGTGTATTTATGATTGTGCTTGCCTTGATTGTGTTGGCACTAGCCGGTTATTCTCTTGTATATACCTATAGGTTGGCCGGTCAGGAGAAGAGGTTGAAAGGTGATTTTGACACAGATATTCCCGACGTTGTAAAGGAACACCCGTACATTCGCAATCCGGTGTTTTTGTCTATTCTTATAGGGACCATCCTGATCGCCTTATTCATTATTTATTGGTCTATTCGCTACTTAGCATAATATACCTGGGATGTTGCATGAAATTCATGCAACATTCTTTTTTTGGTTAAATGTTCCACAAAAAGGGTGTTTAACCGTCATGATCAGGGGGAAATTTACAACCAAACCAAAAAATATGTCAGTCATTGTAACAATTTAACGAGTGAATGGTACCCAATCGACATTTTTCCGTTGCTACAATAATTTCATCCAATGATTAAGGGAGGGGAAGCACGTGAAAAAGAAAAAGGTATGGTTATTATTATTAATAGTAGGTCTCATTACAGCGGCTTCTGGACAAGTCAGTCAGACAGAGGCATCAGAGTTCACAAAGAATAATGCAGTGAATCTTGTAAGAGACGCCTTTCATACACAAGTGTCATTAGGTGAACAACCCCAGTCGAAAAAGCAGATCGAAACAAAGCTGTCAAAATACCTTACAGAGGGACTTACAACAAGCTTTATGGATGAAAATCTATATGAGATAGACGGTGGCTTTATTACATTCGGATCTGATTTTGCCTCGCATTATATACCATTTTTTCAGTATGATGAATCTACCAGAGCTGAATACATAGATGGAAAATGGTATGTCTATGAAGAAAGAAAGAATCAGGGAGAAGGTCCTTATTCAACCAATAGTGGAATTGAAGCTGTAGTATTAAGTGAAGAAGAAGGCGCATGGAAGGTTTCATCTATCACTTATGATTTACCTGAAGGTGTTCAATCCAGATAACAAAGTAAAAGTTGGCCATTAGCCCTGATGCTATTAATCTCAGGGCTAATGGCCAACTTTTTTGTGGTAACTCCAGTTAATCAATGTTCAAAGCAGCTGTCAGTGCTTCCAAATCAAAGCCTGTAATGACCTCAGGACCGATGGTTATCGTAGGGGTGGAGTAGGACTTCAATTGGGTAATAAGATACTTTCTAGCTTGTTCGTCTTTCTTTATGTTAAGTTCTTTATATTTCACGTTATGTTCATTCAGAAACATTTTAACCACTTCACATGGTGGGCATTCTGGTTGTGAATACAGAGTGACTTCCTTCATGATGAATGATCTCCTTTATGTCGTTTGTTTAAATAATCCACGATCCCCATTGCCGAAACATTCATATCAAGCTGCAATAATCGGAAAACAGGGTTGTCGGGATCGATTCCTTTTTGAACCAATTCATTGCTTGTCAGTTCGAATAACAGAGTAGTGATCGTTCTTATATTCTCCTCCATTGTAACATGTGCGGAGTACTTGCCCTCACTTTTTTTCATAAATAGATCCAGCCACTTTTCTACTTCAGATAGAGCAAAAGATACTTCTTCCGTCACACCATAATGACCGAAATACAATCGGTCGAGGTTAAGGCTTCTATACATTGAGATAGAATTTCTCATCTGTTCAGGATCGAATTGATTCGGAGAGGTAGAAGGGAAATAAAAACGCTTCGAACCAATGGTATATTGTATTCCACATGTGTCACCTGTAAACATTCCATTTGAAGCGGAATCATATATGCTGATGTGATGATTGGCGTGTCCCGGAGTATGATAAAACGTCAACGTACATCTCTCAGAAAGACTTAGCTGCTCTTCATTTGCCATTACAATGATTCGATCTTCAGGTATTGGAACAATCGGATGGAATAGTTCTTCAAATTTATCTCCATAAACCGCTTTAGCGCCTGTTATCAAACGAGTAGGATCGATTAAATGACGCTTTCCTTTTGGGTGGACGATAATCCTTGCATTTGGGCATTCTTTCAGAAAAAGACCTGCACCTCCGGCATGATCCAAATGGATGTGAGTCAAAATTATGTATTGAATATCTTCAGGATTAATGTTTAACTTAGAGAGACCTTTTTTTAGATGAGGTATGGAAGGACTGGCGGATGTTTCGATAACGGTCAATGCCTCTTCGTTCAAAATATAACTACCTGTGCGTTCCTTTAATGATAAGTCCATGAGATCAACTAATGATATTTGGGAATCTATACGGTAAATACTCATCGAATCAATCCTTTCCCTGGAAGAGAATACTTGCACCCTTTCATTATAAAGGAAATTTGATTGAAAAAGGACAAAACATTAGATTTAACAGGATAGAATCTGGTACAATGCAAAAGCTATGACCAAGAATTAGATCAGGAAAGGAGAGAGTGATTATGTCTCAGCTTCTTGGAATTATACAAAGATTAAAATCATTGCAAGAACAAGGTGAACAAGGGGAAACTCAACAACGATTCTTCGAATACAATGGAAAAAAAATCTGTGAGGTAAAGTATTTACCCAAGCAGGATACATTTGAAATCGAAGTCATGAATGAAAAAGGAAACAGCTTTCCTTTCGATAACATAGACATTACAGCTATAGAGATATTTGAACTTCTTCAAGAAGCACAACAGGATTAATGCATGCAAAAGGTAACCAATCGGTTATCTTTTTTAGTCTTTGAACCGATCCTTAAAGCATACATTTTTCTTCCAATATGTTAAAATGTAGAGTGTCTACATCTTTGGAAGATACGGGGCGGTACAATTCTTATTTTTATAAATGAGGGGTTATACATGATTTCATTGAGTAGCAAGGAGTTATTAGAAACGAATATTAAGGATTTCATTATTCCTTCTGAGAAGGTAGCTCATGTGCAGGTAGGAAATTCCCTGGAACATGCGTTGCTATTACTTACAAAAAGTGGTTACTCAGCCATCCCTGTCCTCGATCCAACGTTTCGTTTTCAGGGCTTGATCAGTTCAAGTTTAATCACTGATTCAATACTTGGCCTCGAACGCTTTGAATTTGAGAAACTTGAAGCAAAAAAGGTAGAAGAAGTCATGACTGCAGATTTTCCGATTGTCTCCTTACAATCAGACTTCAAGAAGGCTTTGGAATTATTGGTCGATCACCCATTTTTATGCGTGGTGTCAGACGATGGCTATTTCGAGGGCATCATGACAAGGAGAGTAGTGTTAAAGCAGCTTCAACGACAGCTGTTTAAAAGGGACTAAACCCTTTAAAGCAGTTAAATAAGTTCACTAACTAAGAGGGTGACATCGTTGTCATCCTCTTTGCTTTTCTTACTCAGAAGAATATGTTCTTTCCGAGTTGAAGAATGAGGATGAAAGTCAAAACATTTAAAAGGATGTGTAAATGTTTCAAAGAGAGCCTTGATGCCAGTCTGACTGCCAATTGAGCCCCCAGCAGAGCTCCTAATGCAAATGGGATGGCGACGTTCCATTCTACATGACCATTATGAAAATAAACAGTGAATGCTGCGAAACAGCTGACAAAGGTTTGAAAACGGGTAAGTGCAACGGATTTCAAATAAGACAGACCATGAAGTAAATGAGTGTACATAAGCATGGTTGCCTGGCCAGGTCCGAATAAACCATCATACGTACTGATGACGTACAAATATCCGTATGCCTTATGGTAATTCTTGATATGTTCCTTAGGCTTCAAACCCTTGAAAAGACTTAATAACAAGGCAGTGAGAAGGAAGAAGAATGCCATCCATTCAAGCATGGATGGGGGAATCTTATCTGACAGAAAAGCCCCCGAAAGTCCCCCTGCCAGAGCAATAGGTAGAATCGGCAAACATTCCTTCCACGTTACTTTCCGGTCCTTTACTAAATACACAAAGCTCGAAAATGAACTGATGATATTTGAAAATTTGGCGGTCGCAATGGCCGTATGAATAGGCAATCCGATAATAAGCATGACCGGCATGCCTATCAGCCCACCACTTCCAGCCAGAGTACCTATAAGTGCAACAACCAAGCCAGTGAAAAATAAAATCACTTCCACAGATACTTCACCTCTTTTCCATCTACTCACAGTGTATTCCATTCCGACTAATAATGAAATTTTATATAAGTTAAGATATAATATAAGAAAAACTTATGGAGGTGAAGGATATGGCATTCTCGGAATACCAACTGCTCCACGTACTTGCACAGGAAATGAATATGAGGAAAGCAGCGGAACGGTTATTCGTATCTCAACCTGCTCTCTCCCAAAGACTGCAGACGATCGAAAAAGAGTGGGGGACAAAACTATTTCTCCGTTCACAAAAAGGTCTGTCCATGACCCCAGCAGGAGAACTTGTTGTGAAACTGGCAGATGAAATGCTTCAGAAGGAAGAGAGTGTAAAGGAGCGCATACAAGCTCTTGAATTTGAGGTGCACGGAACATTGAAGATTGCCTGCGCATCGATTGTGGGTCAAAATTGGCTTCCCAAGGTACTTAAACGCTTTGTTGAGACCTATCCTCACGCAAAGATCTCTTTAATGACGGGATGGAGCAGTGAAATTCTTAAAGCGATCTATGAAGATGAAGTCCATATAGGGATCATTAGGGGGACTCCGGATTGGAAGGGGCCGAAGCACCATTTATTCCAAGACACGCTGTACTTGGTGGATAGAGAGATTCAAACCATCGATGAGGTGATGAAAACAGACCGGCCGTTTATTCAATTCAAGAGTGACTCCAATTATTATCAGGAAATACAGGACTGGTGGCATCGTCAATTCCAGACAACCCCTAAACGGACGATCGTGGTGGATCAAATTGAAACATGTAAGCAGATGACGTTAAACGGAATCGGCTATGCCATCCTGCCTGCCATCACGTTAGATGGTATGGAAGAGGATATTTATAAGATTCCGCTGATCGATGAGCATGATTCACTTATCCATCGTGATACCTGGTTACTCGGATACGAATCTGCCTTTCAATTACGACAAGTGGAAGCCTTTGTAGAAGTTGTAAACGAATTCATACATGAAAACTCATAGGATTTGCGTTTATGGGTTGTCTTCCACCCTTTAATCTGATAAAGTAATTCAAGAAATGAATTCTGAATTTATACATAATTACGGAGGGAATTCTTATGAACATGATGGATGCAAACGAAATTATTTCTTTTATTCAAAATAGTACAAAATCAACTCCTGTGAAGGTTTATGTGAAAGGGAATCTGGACAGTATCGATTTCGGCTCATCCCAGACTTTCCTTCAAGGAACTTCGGGTGTGGTTTTTGGAGAATGGAGCGAGCTTTCAACTATCCTTGAAGAAAATAAAGATAAAATCGAAGACTACGTAGTAGAAAATGATCGTCGCAATTCTGCGATTCCTCTTCTTGATCTAAAAGGGGTGAAAGCACGTATTGAACCAGGTGCCATCATTCGTGACCAGGTGGAAATCGGTGACAATGCAGTCATCATGATGGGTGCGATGATCAATATCGGTTCAGTTGTAGGAGAAGGAACAATGATCGATATGAATGTAGTACTTGGGGGACGTGCAACAGTCGGAAAGAATTGCCACATTGGAGCGGGCGCTGTGCTTGCCGGAGTCATCGAACCGCCATCTGCGAAACCGGTTGTCATTGAGGATGATGTCGTCATTGGTGCCAATGCAGTAGTACTTGAAGGAGTAACGGTCGGAAAAGGGGCTGTCGTTGCAGCAGGTGCGATTGTCGTTGATGACGTGGCTCCTTACACGGTTGTTGCGGGAACTCCGGCAAAGAAACTGAAAGACATTGATGACAAGACCAAATCAAAAACGGAAATTAAACAAGAATTGCGTCAACTGTAATTCAACCATATCAAGATCAAAGAGGGAACGGGCGGCTGGCGTCTGTTCTTTTCTTGTAATCCCCTTTCTTCACAATCTAATTCATTATAGGAGGATACCCATGTCAACCGTTGATTTTAAGTCGATAAGGAGAGATCTCCACAGAATTCCGGAACTTGGATTCAAGGAATACAAGACACAGAAATACTTATTGGATTACGTATCCGGCCTCCCTGCTGACAGATTAGAGGTCAAACCCTGGAAAACAGGTCTTTTCATTAAGGTTCATGGCACCAATCCTTCAAAGTTGATCGGCTACAGAGGAGACATTGATGGTCTTCCGATCAAGGAAGAAACAGGGTTGGATTTTCCTTCAACACATGAAGGGAGGATGCATGCGTGCGGACATGACTTTCACATGAGTATTGAATTGGGGGTTCTGACCCATTTTGTAGATCATCCGATAGAAGATGATCTCCTTTTCATCTTCCAACCGGCAGAAGAAGGACCTGGAGGTGCGGAACCGATGCTTCAAAGTGATATCATGAAGGAATGGATGCCCGATTGCATATTTGCCTTACATATTGCCCCGGAATATGAAGTGGGGACAATTGCCGTCAAGGAGGGACTGCTCTTTGCCAATACATCTGAATTATTTATTGACTTTAAAGGAAAAGGCGGGCATGCTGCTTATCCCCATCAAACGAAGGATATGATTGTCGTGGCCTCATCCTTTGTCACGCAAATGCAGTCAATCGTCTCCCGCAACGTCGATCCCTTGGACAGTGCAGTCATCACTGTAGGAAAGATGGAAAGTGGCACAGTTCAGAATGTCATTGCAGAAACCGCAAGACTCGAAGGAACGATCCGTACGCTTTCCAAACAATCTATGGCAAGCGTGAAAAAGCGTTTAGAATCGTTGATCGAAGGAATGAAAATCAGCTATGACTGTGACATTGATGTGAATTATGGAAGCATGTATCATCAAGTTTACAACAATCCAGGCTGGACAAAACACTTTATGTCTTTTTTAAAGGAAACGAACAGAAACCTTGTCATTTGTAAAGAGGCTATGACTGGTGAAGACTTTGGTTACATGCTTGAAGAAATACCCGGTTTTATGTTCTGGCTGGGTGTCGACTCCCCTTATGGACTTCACCATAGCAAATTAAATCCCAAAGAAGAAGCAATCGACTTTGCCATCACACTACTGACGGATTATATCAGTACAGTATAATCTCAATGTGAACCACGTTAAGGGTGGGAACATTCTAACCACACAATTTGTTCATATTAAAAACAATAAAAAATCCGAACGAATTCGATTTTCATAAATGAATCTCGAATGATCGTTCGGATTTTTTTGTAAACATTTGTCCTACCTAATTCAACATAGTCAGTCGATCGTAGCGGAAATCAACCGACACTCGATTCGATCATAATCAAAAAAAATCATAAAAAGAACTCTAAAAATACTATTTATGTAAAAAAGCCCTTGAGATTATGTGTGGATAGTGTAATATTACACTTGAGAGAACTGGTCGAAAAAGGAAAAAGAAGATAGAAAAAAAGAAACTTTTTCCTATTTCATTTCGTCTATGTTCAAGAGAGATAGAGAAAGGGAGAGGGGAATGCATGTGACTAGGTTGGCAAAAGCAATATTTGTCACGTTCTTAGGCGTCTTGATGTTTCTGTTAATACAGGACACAACACTAGCCGAAGGACAAATGAAAATTTCAGTGGAAGAAGGAATTGACGGAAAAGTAAAAGAAGGTCGAGGCTTTCCTATTACAGTGAAGGTTGAAAATACAGGTTCCGATTTCAAAGGCGATCTATTATTTGATTATGCACCATCTTATCAAACCGGAGGAGCAAGGGCATTGTCCATAGACGTCCCTGCCGATTCAGAACGTACATACACATTTTCCATTCCCGGCTTTAACGATGAGATCAGACACAATTCAAATCTTCAGACCATTCATCTGTTTGAGGGATCATGGGAAAACGGAAAAGAAGTGAAATTTAAAGGAGATAAACGTTTAACACCTAATTTCATTTATAGCAACAATACGACAATCGGACTATTAAGTGAAAACCCCGATCGATTAAAAGGTATCAAAGGTTCTACCATGGGAGGAAATACGGTTGAGACATTGACTCTTACCAAAGAGACTTTCCCTGAAGAAAAGAACGGATTACAAATGCTTGATTATATTGTCATTGACCAGTTCAATCTGACTGAACTCAAGGGGACCCAGCAGAGGATTCTTATGAGCTGGGTTAAAAATGGAGGAGTATTAATGGTTGGTGCCTCGCCTCATCAGGAAGATACATTGGGTCCATTATCGGATATGGTCCCTCTTACATTGAATGAGGAAGGAACGCTTTCTGATACCTCTTCCTTTAATGTGAAGAAAAGCATTAACCCTTCTTTCAGTTCTTTACCCATTTTAAAAGGTAAGGTGAACCCAGATGCTGAAGTGATCGTTGAGCAGAATGATATCCCTTTAGTCGCAATGAATGCCAAAGGGTTGGGGGAAGTATGGCAAACATCCTTTTCACTGGGGGATCCCGTCTTGAACGGATGGGAACATTATGATGAATGGTTTGCAAACATGTTGTCAAAAACCGAACCGTACTTCCTGCTTGGGCAGCAAAATGGCGATCAAAGCTTTTTGGAAAGAATTTATTATGAAGTAGCGGATAGCAATGAACTCTTTCCATCGACAAACTTTAAAGTCAGTACTTTAGTTATTATTCTAATCATTTATTTGATTGTCATTGTGCCGCTGTTATATTTTGCATTAAGAAAATTAGATAAACGTGAACAGGCATGGTGGATCATCCCTGCCATTTCCATCCTTGTCTCTACAGGAATCTTCGTTACAGGAGCCAAAGACAGAATCTCTAAGCCGCATCTGAACCAAATGAACATATTAAAAGTAGAAGATGATCAAAGCGTTCACGGCATTTCAGCATTTACAGCCCTTTCGAATTCCGGTGGAGACTATGATTTTGTATCTGATAAGAACCAACTGGAGCTGACACCGGCTAGGATAAGGAATAACCCGGGTGGAGGGAGCCAATACCAGTTTGCTGTAGAAGAACTAAGTAATGATAAAAGAAAGATCACGTTCAGGGATGTAGAGTACTGGTCGACAAGGACAGTTCTTGGTACAAGTGAAAAGAATAAACTGGGAAGCTTTGTTCCTGAATTAGTATTAAAGGATAAAACGGTTACAGGGACCATTCTGAATGATTTCCCATACGACTTTACAGATGTATATATTTGGTCAGGCTCCCGCATCTATCGGGTGGGTGAAGTGAAGGCTGGGGAAAGCCTTAAAATCGATAAGAAGCTTTCAACCGATTATTTGTCTTCACCGATCGGAAATCCTAATATGGCGGCACCTTTCCCGAATCAACAAAGCATAAAACAACAAAAAAAGGAACGATTGGAAAACTTCGCAGCACAGATGATCTCATCCGATAATGAAAGTAATTCGCCGGTCATATTTGGATATACCGAAGCCAGCATCTTTGAGATGAGCATCAAGGATAAAGAATCAAAATCCGATAATTTCTCGCTACTTTATCAACACTTTCCTTCACTTGGGAATTATAAAGGCGCATTTACGCTTCGCAGTGAGCAACTTGATCTTGATGTTAAACCGCTGAGTGGGCAAATCATCGAGCATTATTCTCCTAATGGCGCTGATGAAATAGGAATCGAGGATGGTACATATGAAATGACCATTCAGCTCCCTAAACAGATCGATCTTACCAAGGTCAATCTACATTCCTTGAATATGACGCTTCATACCGGAGGGGTCCTTCAATTCTCACTTGTCGACCCGCAAACGGAAGAGAAGATAAACCTGGAAGAGACATCAGCGAACTCAATTGAAGTAAAGGAAAAAATGAAAGATTATTTGAATGACAATGGAGAAATCGTTTTCGAATTCGAAAAACGCTCACAAGGGGATCCATTTGTTCGCCTTCCTTCCATTGTGCTGAAAGGGGAGGTTCAACCATGATTGAAATTCAAAATTTATCGAAACGTTATGGGTCATTCCTTGCTTTGGATAATCTGAATTTATCCATCGAAAAAGGAACAGTATTCGGATTTGTCGGTCAGAATGGAGCAGGGAAATCTACGACGTTTTCTATACTTGCGACACTTCTTGCCCCCACAGCTGGAACCGCTACGGTGAATGGATTCAATATCAGCCATGAGCCTAAATTGGTCCGGAGACAAATTGGATATATGCCCGACTTCTTCGGTGTGTATGATCAATTGAAAGCAGAGGAATATCTTGATTTCTACGGTGCCAGCTACAAAATCCCTGCTGCCCAAAGAAAAAAGCTCATTCCGCAGCTATTGGAACTGGTCAATCTCTCTCATAAAAAAGATTCCTATGTGGACCTTTTATCAAGGGGGATGAAGCAGCGACTCTGTCTGGCAAGATGCCTTATCCATGATCCGGAGGTCCTAATCCTTGATGAACCGGCTTCGGGTCTTGATCCGAGGGCGAGGGTCGAGATGAGGGAAATCCTTAAGGAATTGAAAAAGATGGGGAAAACCATCCTGATTTCCTCCCATATCCTTCCCGAGCTTGCTGAAATGTGTGATGAAATAGGAGTCATCGATAATGGGAAACTTGTTGCACATGGTTCTGTATCGGACATTCAATTTCAACTTCAGGCAGATAAGCTGATTGTGGTGAAAGTGAGGGGGCTTGTTGAAAGTGCGGCTACATTTTTTGAAGACGATCCTTTTGTTTCCAAGATCGAAGTGAACGAAGAAAGCAAGACCCTTCAGTTCCTTTATAAGGGAGAAGAAACAGGGCAGATTGAATTACTGAAGAAAGCCATCTTAAATGACATTCCCATTCTGAGCTTCAAAGAAACAGAAACAAACTTGGAGGATGTCTTTATGGAGATAACGAAAGGAGTGACCCTTTCATGAGATCATTATTCATCAATCCCATGTTAAATAAAGAATTCAAGCTCCGGTTCCGTTCATTTAAAGCGTTCATCGGGATGCTGTGCTACTTGATTGCCGTAGGTATTGTCGTCATCGGGTTCATCTATATGCAAACCCGGTTTTCAAATACGGGCTATTTTCGACCTGAAGAGAGCAGGGTGATGTTTATGATTCTCTCATTCTTGCAGCTTGCGCTCGTACTATTCATTACCCCCGGTCTGACTGGTGGTGTCATCAGCGGTGAAAGGGAGAAACAAACGTTGAGTATGTTGTTAACGACAGAACAAAGTTCCATGAGCATAATTTTGAGTAAGCTCGTTTCGTCCGTTTCCTATTTACTCTTACTAGTCATATCAAGCTTGCCGCTTTATAGTTTTGTTTTCTTATTCGGGGGCGTATCCCCTTCAGATTTATTCACCGTGTTTGGGTACAGCTTATTTCTCGTGTTCACCTTTGGTTCAATGGGAGTGTTTTATTCAACTGTAATCCGTAAAACCATTGTATCCATGGTGACAACCTATGCAACGGTACTGTTTCTCGTAGGGGGGACGTTGTTTCTCTTCATGCTTTCTATGACAATGGGGAACGGACCATACCAGAATCAGACCACTCCTGTCCCTTACCTTATTGCGATGTTCAACCCTGCCATTGTCATCATGGGGCATTTTGAACCGATGGCAATTGAAGAAATCTATACACGAAGTGGAATCAAGTTTCCGCTTTGGATCTCATTCCTGAGTATATATACAGTATTTGCTGTAATATCTCTGTCCCTGAGCATTTTGAAGCTAAGACCGAGTATGAAGGTGAAGAGCACTAAATAGAGGGTGAGAAAATGGACTCGAATCAATTTTTTCAATTACTTAAGCAAATAAGGAAAAAGCTTTTGATCAACGAATGTTGGAATTCTCTCCAGCTCCTGCTTGTCTATGCAGGAGCCTTTGCTCTATTCGTCATCACTCTCGCATCGATCATCGCCATTCCGTATTGGGATAGAATCCTTTGGAGCGGGATCACCCTTATATTTATCGCCGGTGGAATGGTGACTTTCAATAGAAGGCCGACCTTAAAGGATAGCGCCTTGTTCTATGACCGGTTCATTGAAGATAATCGTGTGACTGCAGCTTTTAGCAGTCTTCAAAGTGATCATCCTTTATCACCATTGGTCACCCGGGATGCCCTGGAGAGAATGCTAAGGGCTTTTCCAGAAATCAAGGGATATCGGAAAAAGATTATGCGGCCGAAATGGCTGATGACTACGCTATCACTCGTTCTTTTATCCTTTCTGATTTACACTCAACGCGATGCCACTTTTCAACAAGCAAACCAAATGGAGCGGGAAAGGGAGATCATCGCTCAGTCAGACAAACGTATAACGGAACAGGCGAAAAAGAAAGGAAATGCCGCTATTAAAGAAAGACTGCTAAAGGAAAACGAAGAGTTGAAGGATAAGAAGAAGGCGGCAGAGAGATACAAAGAAATCAACAAAGTCGTAAAGGAACTGGATCTTAAGAAGAAAAAGGTGGAGAAACAAAATGCCAAGCTGCTCGAAGTGAAACATGATCTGGATCGTTTAAACTTACCCACTATAAAAAAGGCCCTAGAAGATGCTGACGGTAAACTGATGAAATCATTGAATAAGCTGTCAGAACAACAGAAAGATGAACTGATGAAAGCATTGAAAGATCAAGGTATTGACTCACCTGAAGAATTAGCAGACCTGTTGAATGAAACCAGGGGATCAGAGGGGATGAGTCAACTGGCTAAACTTCAAGAAGAGATGCAAAAAGAAGCAGAGCTTTTACAGAAAGCCATCGGGGAAAGTGGTACGACGACAGATCCCGGAACAGTGGCTCAAAAGCCTTCTTCGCATCAAAAAGGATCATCGTCTTCCAGTCAACCAAACACCGCTTCGACTACAAATCAAAAGCCATCTACTGCAAATGGGGGGCAGGGAAGCGGAACACAAAATTCTACGGGACAAAGTGGAAATGGATCCGGTGCCGGTGGAGGCAATGGCAGCGGGAAAGGAGCTGCAGGCAATGGGAATGGTGCGGGAAGTGGTCAGGGTTCCAGGGAAATGCTCTCAGTACCTGAAAAGATTTCTGGAAAGAATTCTGTAGAACTTGATTCAGGAGAATTAGGGAAAGGTGAACGGGGAGATCAGTTCGAGACCGATGGTCCGGTCCAAAAAGGTTCCTTGCGATCTTATGAAGAAGTCTATCAAGAGTACTATTCTTCATATCGGAATGGTGCAAGTCGAGCGACCATTCCAAAAGATTTAGAACATATTATAGAGTCCTATTTTAGTGAAATAGATCCGGGAGAGTGAAATGGATGAATATTGAAGATAAGGAACATCAGTTCAGAGATGCCTCTGAAAAAATGGAGGAAGTAAAAAGAGAGGTCCAGCGGTACATTGTCGGACAGGAGGATATTCTTGAAGGGGTTCTATGGACCATCCTGGCAGGTGGGCATTCTCTTCTGGAAGGGTTACCGGGTGTAGGAAAAACGATGCTTGTCCGTTCCATTTCGAATGTGATGGATCTCAGTTTCTCCCGGATCCAATTCACGCCTGACTTGATGCCTACAGATATTACCGGCACCATGGTCATGAAGCAAGTCAGGGATGATGAACACCCATTCGTTTTTCATGAAGGTCCTTTGTTTCACCAACTTGTATTGGCCGATGAAATCAACCGTTCAACCCCAAAAACCCAAAGTGCCCTGCTGGAAGCGATGGCCGAGCATACGGTGACAGTGGTAGGTGAAACCATGACGCTTGGAAAGCCTTTCTTTGTATTGGCCACTCAAAATCCCATTGATCTTGAAGGAACCTACCCACTCCCTGAAGCCCAGGTTGACCGTTTCATGAGTAAGATCATCGTTTCCTATCCATCTAAAGAAGAATTGAAACAAATTATCAAACGTACCACTGGAACCGATGAGGTTCATCTCGATAAGAAGATAAGTCAGATGGAGCTTTTGAGGATTCAGGAACTGGTTAAAGAAATTATGGTGACAGAAGAGATGATTGATTTTGCCATAGACCTCATTGACGGAACACATCCAGATGGCGAGAAGACGACAGAAAGTATCAAGCAATATGTTGAATATGGGAGCGGACCCAGAGGGCTTCAAAATGTCATACTGATGGCAAAGGCAAGGGCTCTGACAGAAGGCAGGTACCATATATCCATGGGAGATATTAAAAAGGTCGCCCCTCTCGTTCTAAGGCACCGTATCATCCTGAACTTTGAAGGGGAAGCGATGAATGTGAAGACCGATGAACTCATTCATGAGTTAATAAATTGGGTTCTAAAGGGTGAGTCCCGGTGAGATCCTTTTGGAACAGCCAGTTACTGGCACAGTTGAAAAGGCACAGAATCAGAGGGAATCGAATGAGAATGGGACTTCAGAAGGGTTCACGCATAGCAAACTATCAAGGCAGTTCCCTTGAATTCTCAGATTATCAAATGTATGAGCTTGGTGACGATGTCAGGCAAATCGATTGGAATGTTTATGCCAGAACGAATAAGATCTTTATTAAAAGATATTTGGATGAGAGGGAAATAAAGGTCCATATCTATCTTGACTGCACCAATTCTATGGTAAAAGAAGGTAGAAAGTGGAAGAGAGCGAGAGAATTGGCAGGTGCCATTTCATTCCTTGCCCTGGCGAATGATGACCATCTCACGTTGAATTGTGTCGGAACCCCTTCACAGAAGACTTTCACGAAGAAGGGTCCACGTGATGCAAAAGCCATTCTGTTTGATATACAGGGACTATCATCAAACATTACGGAAGGTGAGAGTCTTTCATTCTTTAAGGAAATGGAAAAGGGTGTCCGTAAGAAAAATCCGGTTTCTTTCATCATTTCGGATGGTTTGGAACCCATATCACTGATCAGGGATACTCTTAAAAGGCTGTCTGTAAAAAATGAAATGATCTATTTTATACAGTTACTCGATGAAGAAGAAATGTCCCCGACGTATCTGGGCGATGTGAAATTAATAGATAGTGAAAACCATAAGGAAGTAAATGTATCATTAAATCGGAATATAGTGATGAACTATCAGGAACGATTGCGGGTACACAATGACCATATTGAATCATTATGTAAAAGGTGGGGCTTTGGTTACCTCCTGACAAATAGCATGACCCCATTGAATGAAGTATTCTTAAAGCATTTCAAAGAAAATGGATGGATTCGCTGAGGTGATGGTATGGGAATAGGAAATCCACTCTTTTTTCTCTTTTCATTTTTTATAGCTGCAGTCATATTAATGTACTTCTTCAGGAAGCAGTATCGGGATCATACCGTACCTTCCAACCTATTATGGGAAGAGGTGATGAAGGAATGGCAGGCATCACCTTGGTTCCATCGATTACAGAAGAATCTTCTCCTTTTATTACAGGTACTGATCCTCCTCTTATTGATGCTTGCTTTGGTTAATCCATATACAGAGGGGCAGATGGCCCAAAAAGGTCATGTTATCGTCTTATTGGATACCTCTGCTTCCATGAATGCATCAGTGAATGGTCAGACACATCTTGAATTAGCCAAAGAAGAGATACGCTCTTTGATCAAAGATACCAAAGGGGATATCACCATTCTCGGCGTCGGTAGCTCAGTCTCTACCATTACTTCAAGAGAGAAGAACGATCAAGTGGCGGTGGACCATTTGCAACAGATGTCATTGACGAATGATCATGAAGATATGAAGAAGGCGCTGAGCCTTGGACAAGCGCTCGGAAAAGGACCCAAATCCATTATCCATGTCTACTCTGACTCGGTAACAAAGCGGGATTTTACAAAGGAGAAGGTGACGACTCCTATTCAGGTACATAACCTCCTGCCGGAAGCAAAGAATGTTTCTCTCGCAAGCTTCGGGGTGGAGAGAGTGGGGACTTTCTATCAGGGAGTCGCTGTCATTGAAAATCAGAGCAGGAACAAACAAATCGGGAAGATCACCATTTTCGATGATGAAAAGATGATCGCCTCAAAGGACATTGAAATTGAAGCAGGTAAAGAAGCGGTTGTCTCTCTGCCTGAATTGCCTGAAAGTCCCGTTTACAAAGCGGAAATTGCCTTCAAGGATGATTTCAAAATGGATAATGTTCTTGAAAGTATTCAGGCTATTTCCAAACCGCCGATTTCTGTGGTTGGGGAGTTAAACCCTTTTCTATTAAAGGGATTCCAATCACTCGGAGTGGATGTGAAAACCGTTGAAGAGGACCGGGTGAAGCTTGGTGACGGGATCATTGTTACAACGAACGAGCAGTGGGAAAGATTATCGCTTAAAAATCCTGCCATGATCATTCCACAATCTTCTGAGAAATCGAATAGCCTTTCATCAGAAGTCAACGTAAGGGGCGAAGATCCTCTTTTAAAGCATGTGGATTTAGAAAAAGTCTTTGTTGAAAAGGCAAGTTCCATTGATAGAAAAGGATTGGATACACTTGCAGAAAGTGATTCCGTACCCCTCTTACAGAAGGGAGAAGAGGAAGGCACCAGACTCGTTGTCCTGAACATGCATTTGAATGACACAGATTTTCCCCTGCATGCCGGGTTTCCGCTCTTCCTTCACAATGTTTATCAGTTTCTTTCAGAGGATCAAGGATTCATCGGATATTTCCAGCCTGGAGAAGAAAGGACCATTTCTCTATCCGGTGGCGAGTGGGATATCTATACAGCTGATGATGAGTTTATACAAGAATCGGAACTGGATGAACGATTTAAAGCTCCTTTGATCCCCGGTCTTTACAAGGCAGTTCAAGGAGAAGCGATTAAATACTTCAGTGTCAGACTGGACGAAAGGGAAAAACGTCTGGGAAGTGAGTCCTTTACACAGAACCCTTCAGAAGGAAATGGGGGAAAAGAGGAGGATGCCATCCCTGAAACCTTTTCTTCATTGCTTCTGATGTTAGCCGTTTTGGTGTTATTTATAGAGTGGGAGGTTTATAGACGTGGGAGTCGAATTTAATGAAGTGCTCTGGTTATGGTTCCTGATTCCCCTGGGATTCGTCCTCTTTCTTTATGCTAAAGGGCAGCCTTTGAGAAAAGATGGGAAAATCATTCTTGTTTTAAGGGGGAGTGCCATGTTTCTGTTGATCTTGGCCCTTGCCGATCCTTCCCTTGTATTCCCTGATAAGGCAAAATCGGTCATCTTTTTAGCCGATCGTTCAGCTTCTGTCTCAACTAAAGAGGATCAGATCCTTGAGTTGATCAGTCAAGCCTCCAACGATATGAAAGAACAAGATCGATATGGGGTTGTATCGTTTGGTGAAAATGCTGAAATAGAACGTACAGTTTCCGATTCGAAACAAGAAATGGATTCGTTCCGGGGGGAAGTGAATGCGGGTGATACAAATCTTCAGGAAGGACTCGAATACTCATCGAATCTTCTTCCTGATGGTGGTAGAATTGTCGCCTTAACGGACGGTAAGGAAACTTTGGGATCAGGTGAAGACATCATTCCAATATTGAATGGTAAAAAGATTGAGGTAGACTGGATCCCTGTTTCATCGGATAGGTCAGAAGATGTGGCGGTACAGAGTGTTTCTGTACCACCCATTCAATATGAAGGAGAAGAAACAAATATTAAGGTCAACACGTATAGCACTAATCAAAAAGAGGTTGAGATGCGCGTCTCATTGAATGATAAAACCATCATCAAGAAAAACCTCAAAGTACAGGAAGGCGAAAATGAGTTTACCTTCAAGCATGCCGTCGGAAGTAGCGGCTTGTTGGTATATAAAGCAGAAGTGTTCTCAGAAGGGGATGAGAATCCCGAAAACAATACGCTGTTCCAACTGGCCCGCTCAGAAGGTCCGGCCAAAGTCATGCTGGTGGAAAATTCATCCGACGAAAGTGCATTGACCCCGATTCTGAATTCAAAAGGAGTTACCGTCGATGTATACAAGCCGGAACAATTGCCCGGCAAGCTGACATCTTACCTGCAATATCAAAGTATACTGTTTGATAACGTACCTGCAACAAGTATACCCCAGGAAAAAATGCTTCTCATGGAAAAAAGCGTGAAAGAGTTCGGGAGAGGTTTCATTATGTTTGGGGGAAGTGACAGCTTTGCGCTAGGTGGATATTTTAAAACCCCGATTGAACGATTACTTCCTGTAGATATGGATGTTAAAGGTAAGAAGGAATTACCGTCCCTGGGACTTGTCATCGTACTGGACCGATCAGGCAGTATGAACGGCCATAAGATAGCCCTTGCCAAGGAAGCAGCCGCGAGAACGGTCTCTCTTCTAAGAGACAAGGATACCCTGGGAGTCATTGCATTCGATGACCGGCCATGGGAAATTGTTAAAACGAAACCTCTTACTGACCGTAAAAAAGTAGAAGAACAGATTCGCTCCATATCTTCCGGAGGTGGAACCGAAATCTTCACCTCCTTGCAGCAAGCATACGAGAGTCTTGAAAACCTCCCATTAAAGAGAAAGCATATCGTTCTATTGACAGACGGACAATCAGCCACAACAGGGAGCTACCAGAATCTTGTGGAAGAGGGACATGATAAACAGATCACCTTATCCACTGTTGCCATCGGTGAAGGGGCAGACAGGGCACTGCTGGACGACTTATCGCAGTGGGGGAAGGGAAGGTTCTATGATGTCGTGGATGCCAGTGTGATCCCCAGCATATTGACCAGGGAGACAGTGATTACGACCAGAACCTATATTGAAGATCAGCCGTTCTATCCCCGGATTGCATCGGCAGAATGGTCTACATTGTTTCAAGATGGTGTTCCGGAAATGAATGCTTATATCGCCACCTCGTTAAAAGGGACAGCCCAAATGGAAATGGAGAGCGGGAAAGAGGATCCCGTCTTGGCTACTTGGAGATACGGACTTGGAAGGTCATTTGCCTTTACCTCTGACACGAGTGGGAAATGGACGGGGGATTTTGCACGATGGAAAGGGTGGCCGGTGTTCGTAAATGATCTTGTTGACAGATCATTTCCAGACATAAGTTCGAACCCCTTCACCATTGATGTGAAAGAAGGAAAAGGAAATACCCAATTAAATCTATCATCCTCTGAAGGAAATGTATCGCCCCTTGAGGTGACTGTTTTATCAGAAGATGGAAAAACGATTCCTGCCACAACGAGAATAAAAGCACCGGGTGATTATGAAGTCTTATTTGAAGAACGATTAGCCCCCGGTCTTTACAATATGAATATATCAAATAAAGGAGAGAGTTCCGAAAGCTCTTACCAGACAGGTTTTTCAGTCCCTTATTCCAAAGAGTACAGCTTCAGGGGAGGGCACCGGGCGCTTGATACAATCGTAGAGAAGACAGCCGGAAAGAAGTCTGTTTCACTGAAGGATGCTTTCAGGGATCTTCATACCCGAGCCTACAAAAAACAATCGATTCAGTCCGCACTGATCATTGCGGGTTTTCTGTTGTTTTTCAGTGAGATATACGTAAGAAGATTCGGGCTTGGTCTCTTGATGACGTTATACAAGAGGGTCAAATCCGCCAAGACTTCAGATACAAGGATAAAAGAAAAAGGAAATGTCGAACAGCTTGGCAAAAAAGTGGCAAGAAATCGCCAACACGACCAAAACCCTCGATGGCAGAAAACGGACAGCAGTCCATCACTACAAGCGACAAGTGTTACAAATGAACCTGTAAAGAAAGTGAAGAGGGAGAAGAAAAAGTCAGAACCTATAATATCACATGATGACGAACGTCTTGAGCGTCTTCTGGAAGCTAAAAAGAGAAGGGGAAAATAAAAAGAGAAGGCGCTGCCTTCTCTTTTTTAGCATTTAGTTTTCTTTCTTTTCAATGTAAACCTGATGAGGGTAAGGAATTTCGATCCCATTTTGGTCGAGTGCTTCTTTCAACGCTTTACGAAGCTTCCGTTCCACTCCCCATTGCTCCATGTTCTTCGTTTTACATAACACACGGAGAACAACATCGGAGGCACCAAGTGTCTGAACACCCAGAACATTGGGACCATCGACAATATTATCATCTTCCTGTGCGATCGTATCGCATACCTGTTGAAGCACGATCATTGCTTTATCGATGTCGTCATCATATGATATCCCGATATCGACAAGTGCTCTCATGTTTCCGCGAGAATGATTGCTGACACTTGTAATTTCTCTGTTCGGCACATAGTGAAGGGTCCCATCGAATCCACGAATATGAGTCGTACGTAAACCAACCTCTTCCACTATCCCTGAGAAGCTGCCGGTCGTCACATAATCACCTACATCAACCTGCTTTTCAAGAAGAATGAAGAAACCTGTGACCACGTCACTGACCAATCCTTGTGCTCCAAAACCTACGGCAAGTCCGACAATCCCGGCACCGGCAAGGATCGCAGTCACCTGGATACCAAATATTTGCAGGATTGTAACAAAGAAAACAAAGATCAGAATATAGCCGACAATATTTTTAGAAAGCCCCTGTAACGTCTGGGCACGGCCTTCAGACACATCATTTCTCTTTCTATATTTATCAAAAATCCTTTCGATCACTTTGTTTGCTGCACCTTTTACAATGATAAAAGCGATCCATATCGCTAAGATTTGCAGTGCACCTATTCCAATCGTCACTAATAGACCGCCCCAATTGAAATTGGACAGTCGATCACTTAATGCATTAAGACCAAGTATGTATCCCAAACCAAAACATCCTTTCCTATTAAATAATGACCACTCTAGTATACACAAAACTACATAGGGTATGTCAAAGGAGAGGTGGTTGAAAAAGCAAAAAGCATATTGAATTATTCCCTGATTGAAAAAGGTTTAACGTTCATGTTGGAAATACAGGAAGGTTAGCTTGAAGAAAAAAACGATACAAAAGATGAAGAGTGAGATCAGTCATAAGGCTGATCTTTTTAGATGGCTGCACCTTTAAGATAAATATGAATAATGGGACTACAGTGATAATTCATAAAGTGTGAAAAATTCTAAAAAAAGGGTGGATAAATATTTCGAAACCCGATATATTTAGTAGTACGTTGTTTTTTTATGGAACATGGAGGGGAGAGGAATTATGGATACATTCAAAAAATTGAAAGCCTTTTATTGGCCTTATAAAAAGCATTTTATCATTTCAATGATCTTTTTGATTTTTGTTACGGGCATCACAGTGGTATATCCGATGATACTGCAGATAACAATCGATGATGTCATTTTACAGGGGGAATATGGGTGGATCCCATATTTGGCATTCGGATTCATCGCCATTATGGTAGTGAAAGGAATTGCTACCTTTATTCAACAATACAATGGAGATCTATTCGGCATCACATCTGTCTATCGTCTGAGGAACGAATTGTATGAGAAGCTTCAGTATCTCCCATTCAGCTATTATGATAATGCCAAAACAGGTGACTTGATGTCACGGTTGACTGCGGATGTCGAAGCCTTTCGCTTTTTCTTATCCTTCGGTTTCTCTGAATTGCTCCGCTTTTTCATGCTGGTGACGGTCAGCTTCGGGGTGATGTACTATTATTCTCCATCCTTGACATTTGTCACATTGATTTCCTTGCCGTTCCTTGCCATTGCTGTATACAAATTCGATAAGGCAGTCCATCCTGCCTTCAGGGGAATAAGAAAGTCATTCGGTAAACTGAACACGAATGTACAGGAAAATATTTCAGGTATCAATACCGTGAAATCACTGTCCCGTGAAGATTTTCAAATCAGCAAATTCAACCGATCCAACGGTGATTATAAAGATAAATATCTGTTCACCTCGGATATCTGGGCGAAATACTTTCCTTTGATGGAGTTTTTGGGCAATGTGAGTGTGGTGACACTACTTGCATACGGAGGGTATCTGGTGATGAATGGCAATCTTCAACCAGGAGAGCTTGTCGCGTTTTACAGCCTGGTCTGGTATATCATCTGGCCAATCATGAATCTTGGATTCACGATCAACCTATTCTCTCAATCAAAGGCATCAGGAGAAAGGTTACTGGAAATTCTCGAAGTGGATGAAAAGATTAAAGATCATAATGATGTCATTCATGTCGATCGAATGAAAGGCGAAGTGGAGTTCAAACATGTATCACTTAATTACACTGTGCATGACGAAGCTGCCCTAGAGGACATTTCATTTAAAGTGGAACCCGGTAAGGTCATCGGGCTGATCGGGGGCACAGGGTCAGGGAAGACAAGTATCACTCAGCTGATTACGCGTTTCTATGAACCGGAAGAAGGGGAGATCCTCATTGATGGAAGAGATGTAAAAGATTACTCACTGAAGTCACTCCGTCAAAATATCGGATTTGTTCTGCAGGAATCATTTTTATTCTCTTCCACTATCAGAGCCAATATCTCTTACGGTCGACCTGAAGCATCCATGGAGGAGATCATCGAAGCGGCCAAACGGGCAGAAGCCCATGATTTCATATCCGAATTACCTGATGGCTATGATACCAGGCTGGGAGAAAGAGGATTGGGTCTTTCGGGAGGTCAGAAACAGCGGATCGCCATCGCACGTGCAATCTGTACCGACCCGTCGATCCTGATACTGGATGATGCTACGAGTGCCGTAGACATGGAAACAGAATTCAGGATTCAAAAAGCGCTGAAAGAGGTCATGTCTGATCGAACGACCTTTATCATCGCGCACCGTATTTCTTCTCTGAAGCATGCGGATGAAATCCTTGTCCTAGAAAACGGAAAAGTGGTAGAAAGAGGGGTTCATGAGTTCTTATTGAAAAATAACGGACCATACCAGCGAATCTACGACATTCAATATAAAGACCAGAAAAAAATACTACAAACTCAGGAAGGGTAGGTGAGGACCATTGAGTAATAAAAATAAGCAAAATAAAAGAATACTGAGCCGCTTCCACTACTCCACAGACCAGGTGATAGACAAACCGTTTAACTGGGAGCAGCTTTATCGGTTATTGACATACTTAAAACCTTATTCGAAGAAACTGCTGCCGTTGTCCATTATTACCGTACTGATTACAACGGCTGTCCGGTTGATCATCCCGATCCTGATCGGGGTATATACCCTCGATAAAGCAATCAGGCAGAAAGATGGGGACCTCCTATTCACACTTGTAGGGATCATTGCCGGGCTGTACGTCCTGAATTATGTGGCCAACGTCCTTAGGATCAAGTGGATGAACCAACTCGGTCAGGGAGTGATATATGACCTGAGGAAACATCTATTCAGCCATGTTCAGTGGCTTTCCCATCGTTTCTTTGATCAGCGTTCCGCAGGTTCGATCCTTGTGCGGATCATGAATGACATAAACTCCCTTCAAGAGCTATTCACAAATGGAGTCATCAATCTTCTGATGGACATCATTCTGCTCATCGGAATCATCGTGATCCTCTTTACATTAAGCCCTGAATTGACACTTGCAGTCATGGTGATCTTACCGATCATGTTTTTCATCTCGACGAGCCTCAGAAAAAACATCCGCAGATCCTGGCAGATGGTTCGTCTTAAGCAGTCGAAGCTGAATTCTCATCTTAATGAAAGCATCCAGGGAATCCGGGTGACTCAATCGTTTACTCAGGAAAAAGAAAACATGGCGTTTTTTGATGGAGTCAATACTGAAAACTTCGATAGCTGGAGAACAGCGACAAAGAAGAATGCCATGTTCAGACCTCTCGTGGAATTGACAAACGCCATTGGGACAGCAGTACTTATCTGGTTCGGAACCCATTTGATTCAAAATGGTTCACTGGAACTTGGTGAATTCGTCTCATTCGCATTCTATCTTGGGATGTTCTGGGAGCCGATTTCCAGACTAGGTCAAGTTTACAATCAACTCTTGATCGGGATGGCTTCATCAGAGCGCATATTCGAATTTCTGGATGAACAGCCAATTGTTAATGAGAAAGCTAACGCCTTGAATCTGACGGACATCAAAGGGAGAATTCAATTTGAAAATGTAGAATTCTCATATGATGATAAACGAAAAGCGCTTCGGAATATCAATCTTGAAATGAAAGCTGGCCAAACCGTCGCACTAGTCGGGCATACAGGTTCAGGCAAGACGACGATTGCGAACCTGATCAGCAGGTTTTATGACCCGACTAACGGAATTGTCAAAATTGATGGAGTGAACCTTCGGGATGCATCGGTTTCAAGTTTACGAAGTCAAATCAGCATCGTCCTGCAAGATACATTCATCTTCTCCGGGACGATCATGGAAAATATCCGTTTCGGACGCCCTGGTGCATCCGATGAAGAGGTCATAAAGGCAGCTGAAGCAATCGGTGCCAATGAATTCATCGAAAAGCTGTCCAGTGGATATGAAACCGAAGTCGAGGAAAGGGGAAATGTGTTATCTGTAGGTGAAAGACAATTATTGTCCTTTGCACGTGCCCTGTTGGCGAATCCGCGCATCATCATTCTGGATGAAGCAACCGCATCCATAGACACCGAAACAGAAGTCAAGATTCAAAATGCCCTGAAGAAATTATTGAACGGAAGAACCGCGATCATCATCGCTCACCGTCTGTCCACAATCCGGGAATCCGATAATATCTTTGTCCTTGAAAACGGAAAGATCAAAGAGTCCGGAAACCACGATGAATTAATGGATCAGCAAGGAGATTATTTTGAACTTGTGAAGTCACAGTTCAGGATGCTGGAAGCGATGTGAGTTATGGTTTGAGGGACCCTGCACTGGTGTGTGGGGTTTTTTTTGTTGGATATTAGTTTTAAATAGTGAAACTTTGTGAAAAACGTCACAAAATATTCATGTTCAATACTTCACATACTCTATCCCAGGTTTTATAATGAACAATAAGTGATAAACAGTAAGAAAGAGCTGTTTACGTTAAAAAGTAATCCGGTAGGGGGAGTATAGAATGGTTTTGGATAGTGTGATTTTAAGTAGGATGCTCACATCGACAACCCTTGCGTTTCATATCATTTTTGCAACGATTGGGGTAGGGGTTCCGATCATGATTTCGATAGCCGAGTTTATGGGGATCAAGCGGAATGATCCTCATTATCTTTTGCTTGCACGAAGATGGGCTAGGGGATTTACCATTACGGTTGCCGTCGGGGTCGTGACCGGAACTGCTATTGGCTTGCAGTTGTCCCTTTTGTGGCCATCGTTTATGCAGGTAGCCGGACAGGTGATTGCCCTGCCGTTGTTCATGGAAACTTTTGCGTTTTTCTTTGAGGCCATCTTTTTGGGGATTTACCTTTATACGTGGGATCGATTTAAGAATAAGTGGATCCATTGGCTACTGACGATTCCGGTAATGATTGGTTCTTCTGCTTCCGCTTTATTCATTACGACGGTGAATGCGTTTATGAATACGCCGCAGGGATTTGAATTGAAAGATGGAAAGGCGATCAATATTGACCCGATCGCAGCGATGTTAAATCCGGCGACACCAACAAAAGTGTTTCATGTTTTGACGACTGCCTACTTAACATCAGCACTCATATTAGCTGCTATTACAGCATTTGCGATACTTCGGAAAAAGGGTGGGGACTATCATAAGAAAGCCCTACGTCTGACTATGGTATCAGCGTTGATCTTTGCTTTTGGCTCAGCATTGGCAGGGGACTTGTCGGCCAAATTCCTGGCAGAGTACCAGCCGGAAAAGCTGGCAGCGGCAGAGTGGCATTTTGAGTCGGAAAAGAATGCGGATTTGATTGTTTTTGGAACGCTTGATGAAAACAACGAAGTGCATAATGAGATTCGATTACCTGGTTTTCTCAGCTTCCTTGCTGGAAGTTCGTTTGATACAGAGGTCATTGGATTGAATGAATTTCCTGAAGATGAACGGCCCCCACTATGGGTTCATTATTTATTTGATCTTATGGTTTCCATCGGATTCTACAGTATTTTCATTGCAGGAATATTTATTCTGTTTTGGAAGTGGAAGAAACGAAATGAATGGAATAAGCCGTTATTGTGGGGAATCGTTGCGAGTGGACCTTTGGCGATGCTTGCCATCGAATTCGGCTGGATATATGCAGAAGTTGGCCGACAGCCATGGATCCTCCGTGGATATATGAAGGTGGCAGAGGCTGCGACAAAAGCGGATGGAGTAGGATTAACGTTCGCACTATTCGTGGGTCTCTATATACTACTTGGCATTTTATGTGTAGTTGTATTAATAAAAATGTTTAAAAACAAGCCTGCAGAAGCCGAGTTGGAACAACGCTTTCCTAAGAAAGTGAGTTAGTTGTTGAGTCAGGCACTTGACTTTGTTTTGAGGGAGGAATGGGTATGAGTTTGGAAATCATGGGGATTACTGTCTTATGGATTTTTCTATATGGGTATCTAATCGTGGCTTCGATCGATTTCGGGGCCGGATTCTTCGCCTTTTACGGCAGGATGAAAGGGAAGGAGCACACGCTGAATGTGCTGATCAGTCGATACCTTTCTCCTGTCTGGGAAGTGACGAACGTCTTTTTTGTTTTCTTTTTTGTCGGTTTGGTCGGATTTTTTCCTGACACTGCCTACTATTATGGAACGGCTTTATTGTTGCCGGGAAGTATTGCCATCATATTACTTGCCATAAGAGGAAGCTTCTATGCTTTCGGGAACTATGGTTCAAAAGATAATATCGTTTATTTGTTTCTATATGGAGCAACAGGGTTGTTGATTCCTGCCTCCTTGTCAACGGCTTTGACAATTTCAGAAGGCGGATTTTTGGAAGAGCAGGGGGATAAGGTGGTATTCCTTGCCAAGGAACTTTTTACCAGCCCCTATTCATGGAGCGTGGTCGTTCTGTCGATTGTATCGGTATTATTCATTAGTGCGACATTTCTGACCTATTATGCCAATCGGGCTGGAGATTTGGATTCAAGGGAGGAACTGAGGAAGTTTTCACTATTCTGGAGCCCACCGACCATATTAGCCAGTTTACTTGTGTTCGTATCCTTGAGAGAACATAATCTTGAGCATTTCACCAGTGCCATTGATATATGGTGGATGTTCGGATTATCTCTGCTATGCTTCCTTGGAGCGTCACTTTTCATTTATAGAAGAAAACATTTCGGTCTGGCGTTCACCCTTGTCATGCTTCAATTCTTCTTTGCTTTCTTTGGTTATGGAGCGTCCCATTTACCTTATATCTTGAAACCTTTTATCACGATTGAAACGAGTGTCACGAATCCAACCATGGGGATGGCTCTTGTTATCGTCTTCATTGCGGGCTTGTTGTTATTGATCCCGTCCCTGTATCTTTTAATGAGGCTGTTCTTATTTGATGCCGATTATGTAAAAGGGAACAAGTAGTCGGAGAAACACAAAAAGGAAAGGGAGAAATTTCATTTTCTCCTTTTTTTTGTGCTAAAATATAGTGTATAGAGACTGCGGGGGGATAATAGGTGAAAAAAGAGTTTGTAGTAATAGGATTGGGCCGGTTCGGAGGCAGTATTGTACGTTCTTTGACAGATCAGGGAATGGAAGTCATGGCCATCGACCAGGATGAAGATAAAGTGAATGAGTTCTCTTCCATTGCTTCACATGCGGTAGTCGCTGATTCTACGGATGAATCCGTCTTGAAGAGCCTCGGGATCCGTAATTTTGATCATGTGATTGTCGCAATTGGCGACGATATTCAGTCGAGTATCCTGACGACATTAATGTTAAAGGAAATCGGAGTGAAGAATATTACGGTAAAAGCACAGAACGATTATCATGAAAAGGTACTCCGGAAGATCGGGGCCAATCAAGTCGTTCATCCGGAGAGGGATATGGGAAGAAGGATTGCTCATAATATCATTTCTAATAATGTACTGGATTATCTGGAATTGTCCGACGAACATTCAATTGTGGAGATTGTCGCAAACGAAAATCTTAGTGGAAACTCCCTGATCGATTTAGATATCCGTGCACAGTTCGGAATCAACATCGTAGCGATAAAAAGAGAAAAAGATATCATTGTTTCCCCACAGGCGGATGAACAGATCCGTGTAGGGGACATCCTCATCGTTATCGGGGCAGATACGGATATTAACCGATTCGAGAAGAAGGTTCTATAATATGAAAGAAGAGGCTGACCGCTTTGGTCAGCCTCTTCCTATTATCACACTTCCATGATGATCGGTAAGATCATTGGGCGGCGCTTTGTTTTTTCATATAAGAATGGAGCCAGAGTATCTGTGATTTCATTCTTGATTTCTGACCATTGAGAGGTTCTTCTTTCAAGAACTTTGTTTAGATGTTTAGAAATAAGCGTCTGTGCTTCATTGATAAGATCACCTGATTCACGCATGTACACGAAACCTCTTGAAATAAGGTCCGGACCTGAAGCAATCTTGAAATCCTTCATATCGATGCTCACAACAACGATGACCAATCCTTCTTCTGAAAGGATACGGCGGTCACGAAGAACGATATTACCGATATCACCAATTCCGCTTCCATCGATATAGACGTTTCCAGAAGGGATTTTTCCTGCTACCTGTGCGGAATCATTGCTTAATGCAAGTACTTCGCCGTTATCCATGATAAAGCAATTTTCCTCCTGTACGCCACAATCTACACCGAGTTGAGCATGCATCTTCTGCATACGGAACTCACCATGAATCGGCATGAAGAAGGTTGGATTCATCAGGCGGAGCATCAGCTTCATCTCTTGTTGTCCACCGTGACCGGATGTATGAATATCACTTAATGGTCCGTGGATGACTTCTGCACCGGCACGATATAAAAGATTGATTGTACGGTTTACACTGATTGTATTCCCCGGGATTGGTGAAGAAGAGAATACAACGGTGTCACCAGGCTGAATTTGGATCTGACGGTGTGTGCCGTTTGCGATCCTTGATAATGCAGCCATCGGTTCACCTTGGGATCCGGTACAAAGTATAGCCACTTCATTCGCTGGAAGGCGATTGATCTGGTTATGTTCAATGAAAGTATCTTTAGGTGCATTGATGTAACCCAATTCTTGTCCAATCGTAATGGCCGCTTCCATACTTCTTCCGAAAACAGCGACCTTGCGATTATGGAAGACTGCCGCTTCGACCACTTGTTGCAGACGGTGGATATTTGAAGCGAATGTTGCAAATATCACACGACCGTCCACTTTACGGAAAATATCATTGATGCTTTCTCCGACTTTGCGTTCTGACATAGTGAAGTTTGGAACCTCAGCATTTGTGCTGTCAGACAGAAGACAAAGGACGCCTTCTTTTCCGATTTCAGCCATTTTGGTTAAGTTCGCAGGTTCACCGACCGGTGTGAAATCAAATTTAAAGTCACCCGTATGAACGACATTTCCAGGTGGTGTTTTGACAACGATTCCGTAAGAGTCAGGAATGCTGTGTGTTGTTCTGAAGAAAGTGACGGACGTTTTGCGGAATTTCACGATATCATCTTCCTGGATGACATTCAATTTCGCATTTCGTAACAGGCCGTGTTCCTCAAGCTTGTTCTTGATCAGTCCCAATGCGAGCTTTCCGCCGTATATCGGAATGTTTAACTCGCGCAGCAGGTATGGGATACCACCGATATGGTCTTCATGTCCGTGTGTCACGAAAAGACCTTTGATCTTATCGGCATTTTTCACGAGATACGTGTAATCAGGTATAACGTAATCGATACCGAGCAGCTCGTCCTCAGGGAATTTGATCCCTGCATCAATCAAAATGATTTCGTCTTGGAATTGTACGCCGTATGTGTTTTTACCGATTTCACCTAAACCGCCAAGGGCAAATACAGCGGTTTGGTCATTCTTTACAAATTTCATTGTATTATTGCTCCAACTCGAAAGAATGGTGGTTTTGTTCATACTCTAAAAAAGCGCCCTCAAGCTTTTGTACGAATTCGATATTATACGGTTTGTCTTTCAAATTTAGGCGTACTTCCCGTTCTGAATCTGCTTCCATGTAAAGGGATTGAGTGCATTCGCGTACAGGCACTTCTGCTTTACTTTCTTGATAAAATACTTTAAAAATCATTTTTCTCTCTCCTTATCCGTTTTCAAAAAATCTAACTTTCTTCTATGATAAAAAAGTTATCAACTACATAACATAAGCGGCACCCTCAAGTACCTGATGAAGCAAGGCTCCTATATTCAGGGATGTGTACCGTGTCCATCAGGGATGGGTGCTGGAGCTACGACATTAGCGGGCATAATAAATTCCCGGCTAATCGGTATAAATACCTGTGCGGTCCTGAACATGTCGATGTTCAGGTATGGCTCATTTACGCCCTGTGGTAAAAAAACGATAATGATCAAGGAATCATTTCCTTAACACAAGGCGAACGATATGATCGAAGGGCGGCAAAAACAGGTTTTGCAACAATGTTCAGATACCAGCAATCATTGCCCACGACTCTTATATTTTAGCCTGTCATTCAGACAAGGACGAATCATATAGTTTATGTATGTATTAAATTATAAAGGATTCTCCAGTGTAAATAAAGTTTTGAATAATCCTTAACTGAATCGTGACAAGATAGAAGAGGGACTAATACCAATGGAGACGAAAAGCTCACTAGTGGCGTCAGTCCCTTATTCATTGTCCAATTGTATGACAGTATATCCGAAATACGTGCATTTTAGTAGTCTTTCTCCATAAAGTCGATCAGGGAAAAAAGATTATGCAATCGTTTTTTTTCTAAGCAATTCTTTCCACTGTTTTAAAAGCTTTTTTCTCAGCTTCTTTAACATGGTGGATCACTCCTTATTAATAGTTTACCGAGATTTTCCTATGAAGTAAAGGAACAATAATACGGACGTCTCTGTTGTGTTACTTATATTGTACGGAATTTATGGATTCTCTTACATGGTTAAGTTTGGTAAATGGTTTCGTTTGGGCCTCTTCATTGACATTTCTACCGTAAAGGATTACTTTAAACAACGGGTAAAATAGATTAGCAATCGAATATTTTTGAAAAGGAGAACGATCATGTCTAAAATAGTTTTCTTTGATATAGACGGTACGTTGCTAGATCACGATAAGAAACTCCCTCAGGCAACCAAAGAAGCCATTCGCTCATTGCAGGCAAACGGAACTTATGTTGCCATCGCTACTGGAAGAGCGCCATTTATGTATGAAAATCTGAGAGAGGAATTGGGAATTGAATCGTTTGTTTCATTCAATGGGCAGTACGTGGTATTTGAAAATGAAGTGATTTACACCAACCCTTTAAAAGTTGAAACATTGGAAGAGTTATTAGAGGATACGTACACGAAGGAACACCCGGTTGTCCATTTGAATCATAAAACAATGAAATCGAACCATAAGCATCATGAATATATTGAAAAAAGTATGAACAGCCTGAAGTTTCCCCACCCGGGTTTTGATCCGGATTTCTATAAAGGAAGAGACATCTATCAATCCCTGTTATTCTGTTCAAAAGAGGAAGAGGCTTTTTACCGGGAGAAGTATACAGATTTCACATTTATCCGCTGGCATCAATACTCCATGGATATTCTGCCAAAAGGGGGATCGAAGGCTGAAGGAATCAAAAAGATGATTGCTAAGCTTGGGTTCAACATGGAGGATGTTTATGCATTCGGGGACGGTTTGAACGATATTGAGATGATCCAGTCAGTTGGAACTGGTGTTGCAATGGGGAATGCCGTTAAGGAAGTACAAAACCATGCCGATCTGATCACTAAACATGTGGATGATGATGGAATATTTCACGGCTTGAAGGAACTTAAATTAATTTAAAAAATGTAAAAGCCTCCTGAATCAGGAGGCTTTTTTAGGTTTATCGTTCAATTGCAATGGCATCAGGGATCGGCTCGAACGGATTGTTCGGGTTAATATGGTCATAGAACATGATCCCGTTCAGATGGTCGATTTCATGCTGAAACACAATGGCTGGAAGTCCTTTCAGTCGAAGCTTCACTTCATTGCCGTCTACGTCCCAGCCTCTAACGGTCACCCGGGCATACCGTGGGACAAAACCAGGAACATTTCTGTCGACTGATAAACATCCTTCTCCTGAAGTTAAATAGGCTTTTTCTATGGAATGACTGATGATTTTTGGATTGAATAGGGCATAGCTGTATAACTTCCCTTGATTGTCTGTGACATTGACAGCGAGCATTCGTTTTGACACATTGATCTGAGGTGCAGCGAGACCTATCCCGGGTCTCAATCCATATTTGTTTGCTGTTTCAGGGTTTTGACTATTTATTACATATTCTAATAAGCTTCTCAATGTTTCCTGGTCTTCTTGGGATGGTGGAATAGGTACTTCCTTCGCAACCGTGGTCAATGTAGGATGACCTTCACGGATAATGTCATTCATGGTAATCATGCTTTTTCCTCCTCACGTAAAGTAGAGAATGAAATGAAAGGATTTAAGATACCGGACACGGATACCCGGATGTTTCCTTTTCTACTTTACGTATTAAGATAATCTATTATGTATGATAATAGTCTACCATTATCCTTATGAAAAGTTAATGAAGGAGATTTGAATTTAGCAGGAATACTCCATCACTAAAATACATATTCATTTTAATAGGAATAATAGTCCAATCGACATTTTTTTCCACAGTTGTAAATCCCTATTGTCAAAAGTTGTAGACATAGATATAGTAGAAGGTGGTAAATAGTTAAGGGGGATCAAGTTGTGTCGAAATTTCGTTTTGCTTTCATTTTAGGAGCCGCTATCTTCTTACTTATGGGATGTGTCGGTGGTTCTACACCTGAGGAAGATTTGTACAAGGTTCTTGAAGAAACCGTAGCTAAAGAAAGTCAATATGTCGACGTTCAAAAGCCTCTTCAAGAGTCAGAAAAAAAAGAAAAAGAGTTATATTCTAAAATCATGGATCTTGGAATGAAAGAATTTGACCAAATTGTTAAACTTTCTGATGAAGCTCTGGAAAACATCGATAGACGAAAAGAGTATATTGAAAAAGAACGCAAATCCATGAATCAAGCTAAGGATGAGTTTGCGCGAGCAGAAGAATATATGACTGAACTGGATTCGGAAGAGTTGAAAAAAGAAGCGAAGAAGCTCAACGAGACTATGAAGGAACGGTATCAGATTCATGATGAACTTACATCTTCATATTTAGAGGCCCTTTCTCTTGATAAAGAACTTTATAATATGTTCAAAAAGAAAGACCTTAAAATGGAAGAACTTGAAAAGCAGATTACATCCATCAATGAACAATATGAAAAAATCGTGGAATTCAATAAGGACTACAATACAAAAACAGATGAATTCAATAAACTAAAACAAGATTTTTACTCAAAGGCAGAACTTGATGTCAAA
Source organism: Rossellomorea sp. YZS02 (assembly GCF_033963925.1). Taxonomy (NCBI): domain Bacteria; kingdom Bacillati; phylum Bacillota; class Bacilli; order Caryophanales; family Bacillaceae; genus Rossellomorea; species Rossellomorea sp. YZS02. The sequence goes on from NZ_JAXBLY010000004.1 coordinate 78,905, forward strand.
GAGCCTGAGTAAATGTACATACAAGATGAAGGAGGGCAAAGATCCCACCTTCATCTTTTTTTGTCATATAGGTTCGTTACTCTATAACAGATGCGTCCATATGAAAAGTTTATATATAACAGCACTGTTGATAACAATGATACAGTTTTGAAAATAATTGGTAGCGGTTGATTAAGTAATCGTTAAGAAACATTAATTTATGATACTTTGTCGTTGACTAAGTGATTTTTAATATTGTAAACTAGGAAAGGTATTTAAGAATTGTATTAGTCAAGATGAAGTTCCGACTGATACAGATAGACTCGAATGTAATTTCGGGTTTTCTTTCTTGGTATTTGTGGAAAACTACCATTAGTGTGTGTATCCGCAAGTACTGTGGTAGGTCATACTGAATTTGGGTAATCTAAACTATGTATGTAAAAAAACCAAAATAAATGTATAAAGAAAGGATAGGTGACTTCGATGGCTTCTAAATCAAAGAAGGCACAATTCGATGCAGTTAAGACGCTCGAACAAATTGAAGACAAGTTTGAAATGTTCCAAATTTTGAACGAAGAAGGCGAAGTAGTAAACGAAGATGCAATGCCGGAGATCTCTGATGAGGATCTTCAGGAATTAATGCGCCGTATGGTTTATACTCGTATTCTTGATCAACGTTCAATCTCACTGAATCGTCAAGGACGCTTAGGTTTCTATGCACCAACAGCTGGACAGGAGGCGTCTCAGATCGCTTCTCACTTCGCACTTGAGAAGGAAGACTGGATCCTTCCTGGATATCGTGACGTTCCACAAATCATCTGGCACGGTCTTCCATTGACTAAAGCATTCTTATTCTCACGCGGACATTTCCAAGGTAATCAGGCTCCTGAAGGGGTAAATGTATTATCACCACAAATCATTATCGGTGCTCAATACATCCAAACTGCCGGAGTGGCTCTTGGTCTTAAGAAACGTGGTAAGAAAGCTGTTGCCATTACGTATACAGGAGACGGTGGATCTTCACAAGGTGATTTCTATGAAGGAATCAACTTCGCAGGTTCTTATGCAGCTCCTGCCATTTTCGTTGTTCAAAATAACCAATTCGCCATTTCTACTCCTCGTGATAAGCAAACTGCAGGACGTACGATTGCTCAAAAAGCGGTTGCTGCAGGTATCCCTGGTATCTTAGTAGATGGTATGGATCCATTAGCGGTATATTCTGCAACGTTAGAAGCCCGTAACCGTGCAGTAAATGGTGAAGGTCCTTCACTGATTGAAACACTTTGCTATCGTTATGGCCCACATACAATGGCTGGTGATGATCCAACTCGTTACCGTACATCAGAAATGGATACAGATTGGGAAAAGAAAGATCCATTGGTACGTTTCCGTAAATTCCTTGAAGGTAAAGGACTATGGAGTGAAGAGAAGGAAAACGAAGTGATCGAAGAAGCAAAAGAAGATATCAAAAAAGCAATCAAGGAAGCAGATTCAGCTCCTAAACAAAAAGTGACTGACTTCATCAATAACATGTATGAAGAACTTCCTTATAATCTAAAAGAACAATTAGAAATCTACAAAGAGAAGGAGTCGAAATAAGCCATGGCGCAAATGACAATGATTCAAGCGATCACTGATGCACTGCGCACAGAACTACGCAACAACGAAGACGTTTTAGTTTTTGGTGAGGACGTAGGTCTTAACGGTGGTGTATTCCGTGCAACGGAAGGGCTTCAGAAAGAATTCGGTGAAGACCGTGTATTCGATACTCCACTAGCAGAATCAGGAATCGGTGGTTTAGCAATCGGTTTAGCATTAGAAGGGTACCGTCCAGTACCTGAAATCCAATTCTTCGGTTTCGTATATGAAGTAATGGATTCAGTAAGTGGACAAATGGCGCGTATGCGTTACCGTTCAGGTGGTACGTATACTTCACCAATCACAATCCGTTCCCCATTCGGTGGTGGAGTACATACTCCAGAACTTCATGCGGACAGCTTAGAAGGTTTGATGGCTCAACAACCTGGTCTAAAAGTTGTGATTCCATCAACTCCATATGACGCTAAAGGACTTTTAATTTCATCCATCCGTGATAATGACCCAGTCATTTTCTTAGAGCATATGAAATTATACCGTTCATTCCGTCAAGAAGTTCCTGAAGAGGAATATACCATTGAAATCGGTAAGGCAGATGTGAAGCGTGAAGGTACAGACCTTACGATCATCTCTTATGGAGCAATGGTACACGAATCACTGAAAGCTGCAGATGAGCTTGAAAAAGAAGGTCACTCAGTTGAAGTAATCGATTTGCGTACTGTAAGTCCACTTGATATTGACACGATCATGGCATCTGTTGAAAAAACAAACCGTGCCATCGTGGTTCAAGAAGCTCAAAAACAAGCAGGTATTGCAGCGAATGTCGTTGCTGAAATCAATGACCGTGCAATTCTTAGCCTAGAAGCTCCGGTTCTTCGTGTAGCGGCGCCAGATACAGTATTCTCTTTCTCTCAAGCAGAGCCAATCTGGTTACCGAACCACAAAGATGTTATCGAGACGGCGAAAAAAGTACTAAACTTCTAATTAATAGGGTGGAATAAGCCCTGCCAAGATATTCAAATGAAAACAGAAGGGCATTCCACCCTTCTCTTTTCCAATTATAGATATTAGAACTAGAGACAGATAGAACCATTACATTCATCTATAAATCATTATTCAATACAGGAGGTCGAGTCCATGTCATTCGAATTCAAATTACCAGACATTGGTGAAGGTATTCATGAAGGTGAAATCGTCAAATGGTTTGTAAAACCGGGCGATAAAGTGGAAGAAGACGATGTACTATGTGAAGTGCAAAATGATAAAGCTGTTGTCGAGATTCCTTCTCCGGTTGCAGGAACCGTTGAAGAACTTCTTGTTGACGAAGGTACAGTAGCCGTTGTAGGAGATACTCTTATCAAGTTCGATGCACCTGGTTATGAGGATCTGCAGTTCAAAGGCGGAGAAGAAGAAAAGAAAGAAGCCAAAGCTGAAGAGAAAACAGAAGGACAGGTTCAAGCTACTGCTGAACAAGGTCAGGATGTAAAGAAAGATGCATCCCCTGAAGCTGCAGAAGAGAAATCTGATGCAGAAGTAGACCCTAATAAACGTGTAATCGCGATGCCTTCAGTACGTAAGTATGCAAGGGAAAACGGGGTTGAAATCCGTCAAGTGTCAGGTTCAGGTAAAAATGGACGTGTCGTGAAGGAAGATATCGATGCATTCCTAAGCGGAGACAGCAAGCCTGCTGCTACTCAGGAAGAAGTGAAAACAGAAGAAAATACTCCAGCAGCAGAATCTACACCGTCTGCACCTAAAGCTCCTGAAGGTGAATATCCTGAAACTCGTGAGAAAATGAGCGGAATGCGTAAAGCGATTGCGAAAGCGATGGTGAATTCTAAGCATACAGCTCCTCACGTAACATTGATGGACGAAATCGATGTGACGAAACTTTGGGCTCACCGCAAGAAGTTCAAAGAAGTTGCGGCTGATAAAGGTATTAAATTAACGTTCTTACCTTACATCGTAAAAGCATTGACAAGTGCACTACGCGAATATCCGGCTCTTAATACGTCAATTGACGATTCAACAAGTGAAATCGTGCAGAAACATTATTACAACATCGGTATCGCAGCTGATACTGACAAAGGTCTATTAGTACCGGTTGTGAAAAATGCAGACCGTAAGTCCATGTTCTCTATTTCAAATGAAATCAATGAATTGGCTGGAAAAGCACGTGACGGTAAACTTTCAGGTGATGAAATGAAAGGTGCATCATGCACAATCACGAATATCGGTTCTGCCGGCGGACAATGGTTCACTCCGGTAATCAATCACCCAGAAGTTGCTATCCTTGGTGTTGGACGCATAGCAGAAAAACCTGTGGTTAAAAATGGTGAAATTGTAGCGGCACCTGTGTTAGCATTATCATTGAGCTTCGATCACCGCATGATCGACGGAGCTACTGCTCAACATGCACTTAACCACATCAAGCGTTTGTTGAACGATCCAGAATTATTATTAATGGAGGCGTAATACAATGGTAGTAGGAGATTTCCCAATCGAAACAGATACAATCGTAGTCGGTTCAGGTCCCGGAGGATATGTAGCTGCAATCCGTGCAGCACAACTGGGGCAAAAAGTGACAATCATCGAAAAAGAAAACATGGGTGGAGTTTGCTTAAACGTTGGGTGTATCCCATCTAAAGCTCTAATCACAGCAGGTCACCGTTTCCATCAGGCACAACATTCTGATGATATGGGTATCGTTGCTGAAAATGTAAAAGTGAATTTCGATAAAGTTCAAGAGTGGAAAGCTGGCGTTGTTAAGAAATTAACCGGTGGTGTTGAAGGACTTCTTAAAGGGAATAAAGCTGAAATCGTTCGCGGTGAAGCTTACCTTGTAGATGCCAATACACTACGTGTAATGGATGACAACTCAGCTCAAACATACAAGTTCAACAACTTGATCCTTGCAACTGGTTCACGCCCGATTGAAATCCCAAGCTTCAAATTCTCTAAACGTGTGCTTGATTCTACAGGTGCCCTTGCTTTAGAAGAGATTCCAAGCAAGCTTGTTGTAATCGGTGGAGGTTACATCGGAACCGAACTTGGTACTGCCTATGCGAATCTTGGATCAGAAGTAACGATCTTAGAAGGTGCTGACGATATCCTTAGCGGATTCGAAAAGCAAATGACTTCGGTCGTGAAAAAAGAGCTTAAGAAAAAAGGCGTTGAAGTTGTAACGAAAGCAATGGCTAAAGGCGTTGAAGAAAGTGACAACGGAGTCGTTGTTAAATATGAAGTGAAGGGCGAAGAGAAATCGGTTGAAGCTGATTACGTTTTAGTAACGGTTGGCCGTCGTCCAAACACAGATGAAATCGGTCTTGAAGAAGTAGGAATCGAGATGACAGACCGCGGAGTTATCAAAATTGATAAACAATGCCGCACGAACATCCCGAACATCTTCGCTATCGGTGATATCGTTGATGGACCACCACTTGCTCACAAAGCTTCTTACGAAGGTAAAATCGCTGCTGAGGTCATCTCAGGTGAACCGGCAGAAATCGATTACCTTGGTATCCCGGCTGTCTGCTTCACAGATCCCGAACTGGCAACAGTTGGTTATTCTGAAGCGGAAGCGAAAGAAGAAGGCATTGAAGTAACAGCTGCTAAATTCCCATTCGCTGCGAATGGCCGTGCTTTAGCTCTTAATGCAAGTGATGGCTTCATGAAGCTTGTAACTCGTAAAGAAGACGGTTTGATTATTGGAGCTCAAATTGTAGGTTCTGGAGCATCAGACATGATCGCAGAATTAGGACTTGCAATTGAATCCGGAATGACTGCCGAAGATGTTGCGATGACGATTCATGCTCATCCAACGTTAGGTGAGATTTCAATGGAAGCAGCAGAAGTTGCAATGGGGAGCCCGATCCATATAATAAAATAATCGTTCATATAAAAGATGGTCCCCAGGTTCGGGGACCATCTTTTTTTTGATATAGTAAAATGGGACCGGAGCTAACTGAGCTCCGGTCCCATTTTACTATATCAATTGTTTGTTACCAGGATTTAATCGCCCTGGTGACAGGCTGGATAATATTTTCCTTAGAAGTGTGACCTTCCACCTTACATATGATCTGATTGTTTTCCACCACTACAATGGCTGGTGAGGTAGGTGGTGTATCGGCGATTTCAGTTGTGGCTTCACTGTTTAGGCTGACAACCTTCAGCTTTTTAAAGTGATCAGGATACCGACTTTTAAGTTCAATGATAGCATCGTAATAGGGTATTTCTTGTGAGACATTTCTTTCATCTGTAAAAAAGATTACCTGTTTTTCGATAAACTGATCCTGAGCTAAAGCCACTTTATTCTTAGAGATATCATCACACGAAGACAGAAGCAACATGGTGGAAGTAAGTATCACAAAAGTTAATATATGTTTCATACATCATCCTCTTTTCTTAAACGATGCTATGAACGAGTAGTTTCCAATCTGTACAATAGTGTTCTTTTAGTGATCTTACGTCACATTTTATCATAGGGGTAATTTAAAAAGAGTCGAGTCATTAAAATGTTACAAAATTGAAAAGACATACATAATGAAAGTAACGTCAAAAGAATATACTATGTTAATACGATGAATAGCAGATAACAATAAGTGAATAAGCTTTTCCAAAGGTTTTTATTTCGCAAAGCGGGTAAATAGATAATCAAGGCTTATGTAAATAAACTTTCTAAAGGGTGTTATGGACATGAAATCGTATCTTGCTTTTTTAGTTCAGATGATTTTATGGAGTGTGTTTTCGATTGCTGAGTGGATCTCTGATAAAGACCACCTGGAGTATAAATGGATAATGTTTGTCCTCTTTTTTTACCTTGCCTTTATGGCTGCCAAAAAAATTGTGGAGTCCAGACGACTTACATTATTTATTACTTCCTTCAGTCTCAGTTGCTTTTTTGTTTTTAAAATCGCATTTGAAAATATAATGGAAATATTTTAATTCTTTCCCAGATTCTTTTTGAAATATGTTAAAATATTCAAAGTGACTGCGGAAAGGTGAGAGACATGAAAAAGATTCTAGCATCGGGATTAACCCTTCTACTATTAACAGCTTGCGGAAGTGAACAAGCCGGCACCAGCCAGGCAGATAAGAAGTCTGACCAGACTGAAGTGAAAAATGAGGATCAAAAGCCGGAGGAAAGCGCAAAGACCGAAGAGAAAGAAACGGATAAGGAAGAGAAGGTGGAACCTTCGGAAGAAGTGATTCAGACGCAGGACTATAAGATTAATGAGAATAATTGGAGCATCGAGCCAATCGGTGAGGCCAATCCTAAAGTAGTGCTTCTGACCATTGATGATGCACCAGATCAGCATGCCCTTCAAATGGCAAATGACCTGAAAGCATTGAATGCACCTGCCATCTTCTTCGTAAATGGTCATTTCCTAGATACACCTGAGGAAAAAGAAACATTAAAAAAGATCTATGATATGGGATTTATGATCGGGAATCACACGTATAGTCATAGCAGCTTAAAAGATCTTTCACCCGAAGATCAAAAAGAGGAAATACTATCTGTCAGTGATGTAGTGGAATCCATAACTGGAGAAAGGCCAAAGTTCTTCAGAGCGCCATTTGGACAAAACACTGATTTCAGTCGCCAGCTTGCGAAAGAAGAAAAAATGTCATTGATGAATTGGACTTACGGCTATGATTGGGAAAAGCAATACCAAAGCAAAGCAGCCATAGCGGATATCATGATAAACAGTCCCTATCTCAATAATGGTGCCAACCTCCTCATGCACGATCGGACTTGGACCAGCGAAGCTTTGAGGGATATTGTTAAAGGCCTTCGTGCAAAGGGGTATGAAACGCTGGATCCGAATCGGATCAAAACAATTGAATAATGGAACCGCATAAATGAGTCGCTTCATTTATGCGGTTTTTTTATTAAACTTTTTCATATTTTAGAAAGCACTTACATAAAATCTTATGACAAATAGTGTGATTGATTGGAAGAATGGAAAGTTAAATATGTTATACAATTTAGGCTTGATATTTTAAATGTGTTATATTATTATAGAGACAGATAAGATAAAGCGTTTACAAAACAACCTGAAGGAGAGGAAAAAGAATGGGAACAATTGTATGTCAATCATGCCTTAGCACAATTGAGCATTACGAAGATGAGAAGGTTTCTGTTTTATTCTCTAACTGCTGTGACTGCAACGACGATAAAGAATTAGATGATTAATAACTGCTAGGGGAGCGGGAATTAACAGTTTCTTAAAGGGGTTCTTATAAATAAGAAAGGATGAAGAAGGGGAGCCCTTCTTCATCCTTTTTTTATCGTATGGCGCGATGTTCCTTAATGACCCTTAAGTGACGCAAATCATAATCTTCAGGTCCCTGAACAGGGAGCCCTGCTTCTATGTTGGTCTTGATATAATGAATGTTTTCCTGAGTGATGATCTCACCTGGAATAAAAATTGGAATACCTGGGGGATAGACCATGATAAATTCAGCGATTGTCCTACCCACGGAATCATCAATAGGGATCACCTCAGTATCTGCATAAAACGCATCCCTAGGTGTAATGGACAGCACAGGGATATCAGGAAGCATCACTTTAATAGGATCCATGTCCCCTTGTTTCTTAAGGCTTGTAACAAGCTCCTTTAGAGCAGAAACCAATTGATTTCCTTCGTTTTCAGTATCACCAGGTGTGATGATACAAAGGATATTATAAAGGTCAGACATTTCCACTTCAATATTATGAGCCTCTCTTAACCACTTTTCTGCATCGAATCCGCTAATTCCGAGGTCCTTCACTGAAACAATCAGTTTCGTTGGATCATATGCATAGGTGGCTTTCGTTCCAAGAATCTCTTCCCCCACACAATATAATCCATCCACTTCATTGATTCTTTTCCTGATATTTTGTGAGAGTTCAATCGTTTTAGATATGAGCTCCCGTCCTTCAGTCGCCAGCCGTTTCCTCGCAACATCAAGAGAGGCCAACAGTAAGTAGGATGTGGAAGTCGTCGTGAGCATACTTAGTATGGTTTGAACACGTTTGGCAGAAACGAGTCCTTCCTTCATGTTAAGGACGGAGCTTTGCGTCATGGATCCCCCAAGCTTATGAACGCTTGTAGCCGCTAAATCAGCACCTGCCTGCATGGCTGATAGGGGAAGGTCTTCATGGAAATGAATATGAACACCATGTGCTTCATCAACCAGAACTGGAACCTGATATGAATGAGCAATTTCCACAATTTTTTTCAGGTCTGCAGAAATCCCGAAATAGGTTGGATTGATGACGAGTACACCTTTTGCATCAGGATTTTGTTCCAATGCCTTTGCGACAGAATCTGTTGTGATTCCGTGAGAGATTCCAAGGTCCTCATCAATATCGGGATGAATAAAGATTGGAGTCGCTCCTGAGAATACGATTGCAGACATAACAGATTTATGAACGTTCCTAGGAACAATGATTTTATCCCCGGGACCACACACACTCATGACCATCGTCATGATCGCGCCGCTGGTTCCTTGAACAGAGAAGAATGTATGGTCGGCACCGAATGCCTCTGCAGCGAGATCCTGTGCTCTTTTAATCATTCCTTTAGGCTGGTGCAAATCATCCAAAGGACCAATATTAATCAAATCAATGGACAATGCATTATCTCCGATGAATTCTCTAAATTCAGGATCCATCCCTGCACCTTTCTTATGACCGGGAATATGAAACTGGACGGGATTTTTTTTACTATGTTCAATTAAGCCGGTAAACAACGGCGTTTCATTCTGAGACAATTCATTCAACACCTCTTTATATTCTTCATAACACGCTACTTGCTAAAGATATCATTATATAAGATTCTGACCACAATTTCATGCCATTTCCTGCGATATTTCCAACAAACAAAAGAATTATAGCACTTAAGAAAATCTTTGCATAGTGACATACGCCCATCTGGGGGGATATTTTTTCGTAGCACAAAAAAAAGTAGATATACCGATGATTTTTGGCTCATTTCCGTCCAGTGGGAGAGCAGCCGCCAGAACAAGCGAGCTTGTTCTGGCGGCTGCTCTCCCACTGGACGACCTTTCAGCATAGCTGAAAGGCGGGTGAAACGTACGTTTCACCCGAATGAGCCAAAAATCAACACTGCTCACCAATTCAACCATTATCTCTCTTACATGTAAGACTGACCGTATCTCAAATTATTATACAAACAAATGAAAAGGATTTTCCCCATCTCATCGAGAATAAATGAATATATGGAGGGATTCATATGAATTGGAAAACAAGGGTTACAGAGTTATTACATATTCAGTATCCAATCATTCAGGGAGGACTTGCTCACTTGGCATATGCTGAGCTTGCTGCGGCAGTATCGAATGCAGGAGGACTTGGCCAGATCACTGCCATGTCTCTGGATAATCCGGAAGAGCTTCGAAGAGAAATAGTGAAAGTTAGGTCTTTAACAGATAAACCATTCGGGGTGAACTTTGCCATCGGTCAACATGGGCGTCCTTTCAGGGAGTTTGTTGACATCGCCATTCAAGAAAACGTTCCGGTCGTTTCCGTGACGGGAGGAAACCCGACGCCACTGTTTCAACAGCTTGAGGGGAAGAATATCGTTAAACTAGTGCTGGTCTCGTCAAAAAGACAGGCAGAGAAAGCTGAAGAACTTGGCGCTGATGCTGTGATGGTCGTCGGGCAGGAAGGGGGAGGGCACCTGGGTAAAGATGATATCGGTACATTCGTCTTGATTCCAAGAGTAGTGGATGCCGTCAGAATCCCCGTCATCGCCTCAGGTGGTGTAGGAGACGGTCGTGGTCTAATGGCCGCCCTCAGCTTCGGAGCGGAGGGAGTGGAAATGGGAACGAGATTTATCGCGACAGAAGAGTGTATCCATGCGTCAGAAGTGTACAAGCGCGCCTTGATTGAAGGAGAAGAGAGTGGTACAGTAGTCATTAAACGATCTTTAGGGGCCCCTGCCAGAGCCATATCCAACGTATGGACCGATAAGATCCTGAATGCGGAACAGTCGAATCCTGGATATGAAGGATTAAAATCATACATAAGCGGTGAGTCAAATAAGCGATATATATACGATGGTGAAGCAGACAAAGGGTTTGCATGGGCAGGACAAGTGATGGGGTTGATCCAGGACATCCCTTCAGTTAAAGATCTCATTGAAAGAATGATCACTCAAGGTGAGGACATTCGGAAGAAATGGAATTAATGCAAAAGGAGTTGTTTTACAAAATGGAATATCAATACCCATTTGATATAGACTGGTCAACAGAAGAGGTCATTGACGTGATCGCCTTTTTTGAAGCGATTGAAAAAGCCTATGAAAAAGGCGTTTCCCGAGAAGACCTGATGAAGCGATATAAACGATTCAAAGAAATTGTCCCCGGGAAAGCAGAAGAGAAGAGGATCTGCAATGAATTTGAAGAATCCAGCGGATATTCCTCTTATCGTGTAGTGAAGAAAATGAAAGAGGATCAGGGTGCAGATAAAATATCCATGAATTAAAAAGAACGACCGCCAGTTTTGGCGGTCGTTCTTTCTGCATTATTCCCTACAGTCATATGGTTTAGTTCATTTTATAAAGGGGTAAAAGTGTTTCAAAGGCACTTTCAACCTCTTGGATTAATTCATTCCCATTAAGCTTAATGGCGGTGTCCCGATCTAAATGAAGACCGCATAGAAGTTCAGCTTTTTTTACTTTTTGAACTCTTTCACTTAGAGCAATGAATTCATCTTGTGACAGTGAAGAAAAAGGTACAGCGTCGGGTTTTGTGTGATCTCCAGACCAAACAAAATGACCAGGAATCATGGATCTGATCTTATCTGCATTATCTTCTACTTTTTTACCGAATTCAACTTTACCTGGAGCTTCGTAGATCATCGCAAACCAAATAAATACATGGGTTTCCCATAATCCAATTTGGAAATGAGGATGTTTTTTATAACCGCGTTTGTTATTCGCAAATGCAACCCAGGTATCATCTGGAGGGTTTACAGAGCGTCTGGCATGTTTTGCAACATGATAAAACATCTCATCACCGGTCCAAGTGCTAAGAGTGGGGGCTAAATGTTCACCAAGATAGTCCAGTTTAGGCCTAATCTGTTCCTGGATGCCGGTCATCCGGGCGTCGAGCCCTTCAATCTTAAATACGTTGAAGTCTTCTTCTGTGAAACCGTTAAACGTCATGTTGTAGCCTCCTTATTTCCAACAATATCTTACCATAAAGAGACCCAGGCTTGTAGTCAATTGATTTATCTATGGGTGTCTGCACATTTTAGTTACAAGATGAGTTGGTATTTCATAACATGTAGTAAATATTATCAGAACAATCAGATAAATTTAATACTCGGAAGGGGTGTATGGCCATGAAACAAGTAATGAATACTTCAAAAAAACGCGATGTCCAGCAACAAAGAATGAATGTATTGCGACTTGAAATGGATTATGAATTAGCCGTATTATTCGAGGCAATCCAAACGAAGAATACAGAAACCCAGACCAAGTCCAAACAGAAACTTATGAGTATCAGGGAAGAGCTAATGAAAATGAAGGCTTTATAAAGCTTCGAACGATCAAAGGGTTAAAATATGCTGATAACAAAATCTACTGTTGAACGCGAGCTCATAGTGTTGGAGAGTTCGCTTTTTTATGGGGTAAAACCATCTTCCAGACGAAGTCTCTTCACTTGAATGAATGGGGACTAAGGGTTAAGATTATCTGAATAGACCATATTAGTAAATGCTATATTCATTTCGTTATGCACATTGGAGGCTAATAACACATGACAAATTGGACTGAATTAGATCAAAATGTTAGAACGTGGATCCATGAAGCCGGCGAGAGAATTCGTCAGTCATTCAAATCAGAGTTGAACATAAAAACAAAATCCAACCGGAATGATCTGGTTACGGATATGGATGAAGCCACAGAGCGCTACTTTACGGAAAACATTCGAAATACATATCCCGATCACCAAATCCTGGGCGAAGAAGGATATGGAGATGACTTTAAAGAGTTATCCGGTATCACCTGGATTATCGACCCGATCGACGGTACGATGAATTTTGTTCATCAGCAACGGAACTTTGCCATTTCCATAGGGATATACAATGGGAATGAAGGGAAGTTAGGTTACATATATGATGTGGTTCATGATGAATTATATTTTGTGAATAAAGGAAAAGGAGTCTTTATGAACGACGTAGAGCTCCCGCAGCTTGAGAGTGTCCCTGTAGAAGACGCGATCGTCGCTTTAAATGCCCTATGGGTGACAAAGAACAAGCGTATTGATCCGACCATTCTTGCTCCCCTGGTACAGGATGTTCGAGGGACAAGGTCGTATGGATCTGCCGCAATGGAGCTCGCTTATGTCGCTTCCGGGAGGCTTGATGCCTATTTAACAATGCGGCTTGCCCCTTGGGACTTCGCTGCCGGTAAAATCATGATTGAAGAGCTTGGCGGTGTCGTGACAGACCTAGAGGGGAATCCGTTAAACCCTTTGAACAAGAGCTCGGTATTCGTAGGTAAGCCTGGTCTGCATAAAACGATCCTGACCGAATATCTTCACAAAAATGATTAAAAAAATGAAGGGGGAGCAATCAGTGCTCCCCCTTCATTATTAATTGCAGTTTATAATCTACCTTCTTCTCTGTATTTCTTCTTCGTCTTAAAACCAAATCCCATTACAATGAATAAACAAATGAAACTTGCGACTGCAAGCATCATACTTTGTAAGCTGATTGAAATCGCAATCCCCATCAGTGAAACTGCAGCTAAAATTGAAAAAAGAACAAAAATCCATTTTATATTTGCCATTCTAGTACCCCCAAAAAAATTGATTGCCTTAGCCAATGTTCAGTATGCTATTCTTATTGAATTTTACCTATCAATTCAATAATGTGCAATGGTTAACAGAGACAAAGAGGAAGAACGCAAAAAATGTTTATGGAAACTTTTAGTGGGAATGAATGGGTAGTGTGAAATATTTATTAGGGCTTTTGTCAATGCTGTGATATAATGGTCTAGTTGAACTGAAAAATAGTATCTTTAATATTATAAAGAAATCCAATATTCAGGAGTGGAAATATGAAATTAAGAAATGACCTTAGAAATATTGCTATTATTGCTCACGTTGACCATGGGAAAACGACATTAGTAGATGAGCTTTTAAAGCAATCCGGAATCTTCCGCGAAAATGAAACAGTTTCAGAACGTGCGATGGATTCAAATGATCTAGAAAGAGAACGCGGTATTACAATTCTGGCGAAAAATACGGCGATTCAATATAAAGACTCACGTATCAACATTCTTGATACACCAGGACATGCTGACTTTGGTGGAGAAGTAGAGCGTATCATGAAAATGGTAGATGGTGTTCTATTAGTAGTAGACGCTTATGAAGGATGTATGCCTCAGACTCGCTTCGTTCTTAAGAAGGCACTTGAGCAAAATCTTACACCTATCGTAGTTGTAAACAAAATTGACAAACCATCAGCACGTCCGGAAGAAGTAATCGATGAAGTATTGGAATTATTCATTGAACTTGATGCGAATGATGAACAGCTTGAATTCCCGGTTGTCTATGCTTCTGCTATCAATGGTACAGCAAGTACAGATCCGGATCCAGAGAAACAGGACGAAAACATGCAGTGTTTATATGATAGCATCATTGAGCACATTCCGGCACCAGTTGACAACTCTGAAGATCCCCTTCAATTCCAAGTTGCACTGCTTGATTACAATGATTACGTTGGGCGTATCGGAATCGGTCGTGTGTTCAGAGGAACAATGAAGGTTGGTCAGCAAGTTGCGTTGATGAAGCTCGATGGCTCTGTTAAACAATTCCGTGTAACGAAAATCTTCGGTTTCTTCGGATTGAAACGAGAAGAGATCCAAGAAGCGAAAGCAGGGGATCTAATCGCCGTTTCCGGAATGGAAGATATCAATGTTGGTGAAACGGTTTGTCCGGTTGAACATCAGGACCAACTTCCTGTTCTGCGCATTGATGAGCCTACACTTCAAATGACATTCCTTGTAAACAACAGTCCGTTTGCAGGTAGAGAAGGTAAATTCGTGACATCAAGAAAGATTGAAGAGCGTTTACTGGCTCAGCTGCAAACAGATGTAAGCTTACGCGTTGAACCAACTGATTCACCTGATGCATGGACAGTATCCGGCCGTGGAGAGCTTCATCTTTCTATCCTGATCGAAAATATGCGTCGTGAAGGTTATGAATTACAGGTATCAAAACCACAGGTTATCATCAGAGAAATCGATGGCGTGAAAAGTGAACCGGTAGAGCGTGTTCAAATCGATATTCCTGAAGAATATATGGGGGGAGTAATTGAATCCCTTGGTCAACGTAAAGGTGAAATGCTGGATATGGTGAACAACGGAAATGGTCAAGTTCGTTTAATGTTCATGGTTCCTGCACGTGGATTAATCGGTTATTCAACTGAGTTTATGACCCTTACCCGTGGGTATGGTATCATCAACCACACATTCGACAGCTATCAGCCTCTACAAAAAGGGCGCGTTGGTGGACGTCGTCAAGGTGTTCTTGTATCGATGGAAACAGGAAAAGCGTCTCAATATGGAATCATGCAAGTCGAAGACCGCGGTATTATCTTTGTTGAATCAGGTACAGAAATCTACGGTGGGATGATTGTAGGGGAACATACGAGGGAGAATGATATTACCGTTAATATCACTAAGCTGAAACAGGCGACTAACGTACGTTCTGCTAATAAGGATCAAACCGTGACGATCAAAAAAGCAAGAATCATGACATTAGAGGAATCCCTCGAGTATCTAAATGATGATGAGTATTGTGAAGTAACACCTGAGTCAATCCGTCTTCGTAAAAAGATCCTTGATAAAAATGAGCGTGAAAGAGCAGAAAAGAAAAATAAGGTTACTCAATAAACTAAGTGAAGGGGGAGTAGGAAATGGATGTAACAGAGCGTTTGTCCTTTTTCGCATCCCTTTACCGTGTTGATCAAAACGCGGAAATGGGTATGTGGT
Source organism: Rossellomorea sp. YZS02 (assembly GCF_033963925.1). Lineage (NCBI taxonomy): Bacteria > Bacillati > Bacillota > Bacilli > Caryophanales > Bacillaceae > Rossellomorea > Rossellomorea sp. YZS02. The sequence goes on from NZ_JAXBLY010000004.1 coordinate 94,492, forward strand.
TGCTTTATATAACCATAGTTGGGCTCTCAATCTTAGTTTATAAGCTCGGTTTTGCGAAAAAGCTGCCAGTGATGAAATCCATTTTGATTTATACTTTTCTTATTCTGGGATGTACAGTCCTTACGTTTCTTGGCATCTTTTTGCCTGTAGCGGAGGGATTAGTGGTGGCGGCCCTGATTTTAATCATATATAAGATCCGCTTGACCAACGAAAAGAAAAAAGGCACGTTTTAAGCACAAAAAATCTGCAGTCCAGATAAGAAGGGACTGCAGATTTTTTTATTTTGATTTCGCCCTGGCCAGGGGTATGTAGAATGACGGCAGGCTTAAAGCATATAATAAATGGCCGACTGCCCAAATAAAAATGGCCGTACTGTCAAATAAGCCGGGAACATCCTTTATCGCTAAATAGGATAAAGGAAAGTAAAGGAACACTGTAGGGAATGATAATACAAGGGAAAGAATCCATGAACCCTTTCTTGTAACATCCCATTTTTCCAGTATGTAAACAAATAATATACCGATCATACAGGATATGGCCAAGTGAAATATGAATTCAAGCCATTCTGGCAGATGTTTTGAAGTGAATATCGGGATGAAATCGACATTTAGCAATAGTACATAAACCTTAATCCCGGTTACTGCCTGCATTCCTTTAAGGAATAAACCCAATAAAGTACCGGAAATAAGTCCGATGACAAATCCTTTGTTGATTTGTTTAAAAGTCATCTTCTACTTTCGGGGAACGATAAAATTTAAAATTTCCAGTCGAGACACGTTCTTCCGTCTTCTCTTTGATCCGTTCGTGGCATTTATCACACATATAGGTGTGAATAGGTCTGTTCCGCAGCTTTTTTGCCTGTAAGGAATAATCATCAATATTTTCAATTACTTCACATAAAGCGCATTTTACTCTCATCACGTACACCTCTATTTATTCTTATCATAAGTCTAGTCTCATTAGTATATCATGTAGTATAGTCAAACGCTTTATTAAACTTTCCCGTATGCTTTTAAGTTTGGCATTTGATATAGTATAATCAGGATGACCACTTTTAGAAACGAAAACGTTCAGAATACGTCTCAGGGGGGATTTTATGGCTAATAGAGTCGAGCCGGGGTTGATTCCTGCATTGTTTGAAGAACTGCAATCGGAGCGGTTTGTCACAGTCTCTACGGTTGACTATGAAACGAATGGACCCAATGTCAGTGCGATCTCTTGGATTCTTGCCAAAGACGAACAGACGCTATTATTCGCTGTCGACCAACTTTCAAGAATCGTGAAGAACATAAAGGATAATCCGCTTGTGGTCGTCAATTTAATCGCTAATGAATCAACATATTCGATTGCCGGGAAAGCCGGCGTTTCTCTGGAAAGCCTTTCAGGAGTGCCTTTAAAGCTTGCCCTTATTCAACTTGCCATTCATGAAGTCAGGGATGTCATGTTTTATGGTTCGAAAATCTCCACCGAGCCTGCCTATGAGAAGACATATGATAAAACGGCCGCTGACCGGTTGGACCGCCAAGTAATAGAAGCCATGAAGAAAGCTTAGATATCTAGGCTTTTTCATGGCTTTTTCTATTTTTAGTTTCATGCTTTTTTAATCGATTTTATTGTATGTTTGATCTTCTTGTTTCTTTCTAAGTTCTTTTTCTTTCGCGTTATTCATTTTTTTCTTTGGTTCATTCGGGGCATTTTCAGGATCTGTTTGCTTTAATGATTTAGGGATTTCAGGCATCAATCTTCCAGATATATCGGATAACTCATTCATGATGCCCTGAACAGGCTCCCCTCTTTGAATGTCTTTACTGATTTCTTTCAGGCGGGCATAAAGGTCAGGGTCAGCAATGACCATGGCTTCAGCACCGTAAGGATCATTTTGGAGTGCTTCTGCGACAGAGTATTTGATTGAACCGACTTGTGAACGTTCAACATCGGAATCGATGTCAATTCCTACAAATGCATACTTGCCGATCACGACAGCCGTTGCATCCTTCACATCCGGTACGCTGGTCGTCAAGTCTACCAGGTGCTTGGAAATTTGTTGACCCGATTTTCGTTCAACCTTTTGAATATTACTGTCCTGAACTGTAATGGGTTTATTGTTTTTGCTGTTTGCATCATTTTTATACCCGACCTCATTTTTATTGGCGCAAGCTCCAAGGATGATGGTTACCATTAGAAGAGAGATGAGCTTAGACATGTGAATACCTCCCGATTTAGAATCAATATCTTTTCTTATTGTGTAATTTTCTTCTATCTTTATACGTTTATTCATATATTTTAAGAAACGGGCCGTCCTATTTGAGTAGCTGGGAATAACCGGAACATCATTGGCTACATACAATAGTAATAAGAAATCAGGAGCAGGAGGCATCGATTTGAATAAAATTTATGTATTAGATACCAATGTCTTATTACAAGATCCACAAGCCATCTTTTCTTTCCAGGATAATGAGGTGGTTATACCTGCAGTCGTTTTAGAAGAAGTGGACTCCAAAAAGCGTTATATGGATGAAATCGGAAGAAACGCAAGACATGTATCGAAGCTGATAGATAATTTACGGCAAGAAGGAAAGCTCCATGAAAAAATCCCTCTTTATACAGGAGGTTCATTAAGAATTGAACTGAATCACCGCTCCTTTCAGCAACTCCAGGATATATTTGTAGAGAAAACAAACGATAATCGGATTATAGCAGTAGCTAAAAACCTTTCACTGGAGGAAGAGGCAAAGAAGGATGGGAAATTGGTCATCCTCGTCAGTAAAGATACCCTTGTCCGGGTTAAAGCAGATGCTCTCGGGTTACAAGCGGAGGATTTCCTTAGTGACAGAGTCGTCGAAGTGAATGATATTTACACGGGGTTCGTTGAACTATACACGGAAAGAGAGTTCCTTGATAAATTTTATGATAAAGGGGAATTGACCCTTACTGATATAACGAAACAGCGATTTTATTCCCATCAGTTCCTCATCATGAAAGATGCTCTTGGAAGCTCGGCATCAGCTCTTGGAATGGTGGATTCAAGTGGACTAAAAGTGAAAAAGCTGGTATATGATCAAGAACATATGTGGGGAATCAAAGCGCGTAATGTACAGCAGACAATGGCAACCGAGTTATTATTGAGAGATGATATATCCCTGGTGACCATGATAGGGAAGGCAGGTACAGGTAAGACGCTTTTGGCGCTTGCAGCCGGTCTTCTGCAGACCGAGGATTTCAATAAATTCAATAAATTACTCGTTGCGCGGCCAATCGTTCCTGTAGGGAAAGATATCGGTTACCTTCCAGGAGAAAAGCAAGAAAAATTAAGACCTTGGATGCAGCCGATTTATGACAACCTCGAATACTTGTTCAATACAAAGAAACCAGGCGAGCTTGATGATATTCTTGCTGGTATGGGATCGATCGAGGTTGAAGCATTGACCTATATCCGAGGCAGAAGCATACCGGATCAATATATCATCATTGATGAAGCACAGAACTTGACGAAGCATGAGGTGAAAACGATTCTGACCCGCGTAGGGGAACGGAGTAAAATTGTTTTAATGGGCGATCCGGCTCAAATAGATCACCCTTACCTGGATGAATATAATAACGGATTGACGTATGTTGTAGAAAGGTTCAAAGATCAAAAGTTAGCCGGCCATGTGAAGTTGATGAAGGGTGAGAGATCGGGCTTAGCTCAACTTGCTGCGGATATATTGTAAATAATAGGGATCTGAAACACAATTATAAGGTATGAAAAAACCGGTTCGGGTGTTCCTGAACCGGTTTTTTCTCATTTGTCATTCCACGCGAAATGCCCTGACATCCGTGATGGGATTCTCTCTATTCGAACCATCCATATAAAAAATATGAACAGGACCGTTTTCCCTTAGTGGCTTACCGTCTTTTGAGAATCCGATCAATAACTGATCTGCCTGAATTAAATCCAGAGTATGATCCCCGTTTTCCGTTTCTATCACGATCGCAGCTGCCTCTGGATAGGGCTCCGCGTTCTTAAGGAATGGAGATAACGGAATGGCGAACGTTCCGTTAAGAATCTTCTCCTTCTCATATTTCTTCTCGGTCTTCAAAGTAGGCGGATAGGTTGCACCTTCTTGAATCTCCCTTGACCAATGCTTGGAAACTGCTTTTGTATATTCTTCTAATTCATCCACTTTTTCTGCTGTATCATCAAAATATGTAGTCAAATCCACTTTTCGATCATCGAATATCCAAACTCCCGAATCCAATGTAATCGGATATTTCACTTTCCCTTTTATCGGTATGATGCTTTCCACTTCAGATTCCTCCTCTCGCTGATAATAACAGTATATATGTTCTAACAAGGTTTGTCACATTAGATGAAAGCATTTTCAGCGTTTTCAATACACGGAAATAGGGAAACTATAAGTAGGACAAAAGGAGATGTTGGACAAATGATAAAAACTCAGGAATGGTTGGAAGAATTGGTAGAAAAAGCAAGACCCGCTGCATCTGAAGGGAAGGTAGCGGAGTACATACCGGCATTGAAGGATCAAAATCCCAATGACCTGGCAATCAGTATTTACACCTTGGATAATCATTCCTGTTATGCAGGAGATCATTTAAAGAAATTCACACTTCAAAGCATTTCCAAAGTCATTACCCTTGCACTTGTATTAATGGATTATGGAGAAGAATATGTATTTTCCAGAGTTGGGATGGAGCCAACGGGCGATCCGTTCAATTCCATAGCGAAACTGGAAACCCATAAGCCATCAAAACCACTTAATCCAATGATCAATGCTGGTGCACTCGCTGTGACAAACATGATTAAAGGTAACACCGAAATGGAAAAGTGGCAGCGACTTATTGAATTCATCAATCATATGACGGGTGAAACGGTCTCTTATAATGAAGACGTGGCCTACTCAGAATTGCAGACGGCCAACCTTAACAGATCGCTCTGTTACTTCATGAAGCAGCATGGTGTGATTACAGGGAATGTTGAAGATCTGCTCGTTCTCTATACAAAGCAATGTGCCGTCGAAATGAGCTGTGTTGACCTTGCAAAAATGGGTGCGGTTTTTGCAAATGATGGAATTGATCCGGAAAGCGGTCGTGAAGTGATTACCCGTGATGTGGCTAGAGTGTGTAAAACATTTATGGTGACATGCGGCATGTATAATACTTCCGGCGAGTTCGCCATTAAAGTAGGGATTCCTGCCAAAAGTGGAGTATCAGGCGGCATCATGGGATCGGTACCTGGTAAGTGCGGGATCGGAATTTTTGGACCTGCATTGGATGATGTCGGTAATAGCAGTGCAGGATTAAAACTGCTACAGATGCTCAGTGATGAATATTCATGGAGTATTTTTTAGCATCAGTTTAGGGAATAAGGAACCCTACTTGAAAATCACATCCTTATGGCATAGTGCCCATTGATTTCATTAAAATAATCGTTCGAAATTTTGTCATTGAATCCCGGGGAAAACACTTATTTTTCTTGCAATTTCTCGGGTTTAACGATAAAATTTTAAGACAGGAAGGTTATTTGTTCGGAATGGGGGGATCACTGTGGCGTCAGAAATGACAATTAATCATCGAGAAAAAGCCTATGAGCTATTAAAGGCAGACGCAGAAAAGATTTTACAATTAATTAAAGTTCAAATGGATAATTTAACGATGCCCCAATGCCCTCTCTATGAGGAAGTATTGGATACCCAGATGTTCGGATTATCCCGTGAAATAGAATTTGCCGTCCGGCTGGGACTAGTGGATGATCAAGATGGAAAAGAACTGATTGATTCTTTGGAAAGACAACTTTCTGCCCTTCATGAAGCATCTACAAAAAAGTAAAATAGTCATGACAACTCAAACAATACATAGAACTGTTGTTTGAGTTTTTTTGTTAAATACGGTCAATGTCACAGAAAGAAGAAAAAGATATAAGAAAAAAAGGATTGAAATGTCATGATTAAAAAAATAGCAAAGTCCTATGATTACTCATTAATCGCTGTCTATGTTTTTTTATGTTTATTTGGCCTTGTCATGATCTATAGTGCCAGTATGGTCATGGCCGTAGAACGTTTTGGCTGGGATAGCGATCATTTTTATAAGCGGCAGATGGTCAATATCATTATAGGTTTCATTGCCTTTACCGTAGCAGCATGGTTTCCGTACAAAGCCTTTCAGGTCGGTAAGATCATCAAGAGTCTGATGGTCATCATCATTGGATTGTTACTTGCCGTCCATGTTTTCGGGTATGAAGTGAACAATGCAAAGAGCTGGATCAACTTAGGCTTCATGCCTATTCAGCCATCGGAATTTGCCAAGCTTGCCGTTATTATTTATTTAGGTTCCGTATACTCAAAGAAACAGGCATACATAGATGATTTTAATAAAGGACTTGCACCGCCTCTATTGTTTTTGGGCTTTATTTGCTTTTTGGTATTTTTAGAACCTGACTTCGGAACGGCAGCAATCATATTCGCCATCGGAGCGATCGTCATTTCCTGTTCTGGAATAAGCTATAAGACATTTTTTAAGCTTGCCGGCCTCGGAATCGGTTTTTTGATCGTATTGTCTCCTGTCATTTATCTCGCAAGGGGCTTCATTTTCACTAAAGAAAGGCTAAGCAGGATCGAAGCCTATCTGTCCCCGTTCAAATATGCCCAGGGCGAGGGGTACCATCTGGTGAATTCATACCTTGCCATCGGATCCGGCGGAGTGAAAGGCCTTGGTTTAGGGCAGAGTGTCCAAAAGCTGGGTTATTTACCCGAACCCCAAACAGATTTTATCATGGCCATCATTGCCGAAGAGCTCGGGGTATTCGGGGTAAGCTTTGTCATCCTCGGACTTTCCTATATTGTGCTCCGGGGAATCTATACCGGTGTGAAGTGTCAGGACCCCTTTGGAACGATGCTTGCCATCGGGATCTCCTGTATGATAGGAATCCAGGCTTTCATCAATCTGGGAGGGGTTTCCGGATTGATCCCGATCACAGGGGTTCCACTTCCGTTCATCAGTTACGGTGGTTCTTCCCTATTGGTGCTATCTTTGTCGATGGGTGTCCTTGTGAATGTGTCGATGTTTGTAAAATATGAAGAAAAATATAAAATAAAGAAGGAAAATGACTATCCTTCGGAGAATATGGATAATAGCAAAAAAATATATGGTGTAAAAATGTAGGTCACTTTGATAGAGTATCTAACACTCTAAGTCTAGGGTCTGCCCCCTAAGATACTTTTTAAATATCTTTCGGGACAGCCCTTTTTTAATAGACTGCATTATTGGAAAATTCAATCATGAACAGCCAAAAGGAGAGAGAGTATTGAAGAAAATTAAAAAAGTACTGGTAGCAAATCGCGGAGAAATTGCCATCCGTGTGTTCAGGGCATGTACTGAACTTAATATTCGAACCGTGGCGATATACAGCAAGGAAGACTCTGGGGCATATCACCGTTACAAAGCTGATGAAGCATACTTAGTAGGCGAAGGGAAAAAGCCTATTGATGCTTATTTAGACATAGAAGGAATCATTCGAATTGCAAAAAATGCGGGTGTCGATGCCATCCATCCCGGATATGGCTTCCTGTCCGAGAATATACATTTTGCCAGACGTTGTGAAGAAGAAGGAATCAATTTCGTTGGCCCTCATTCTGAGCATCTAAATATGTTCGGTGACAAAGTTAAGGCCCGCCATCAGGCACAAATGGCTAATATACCTGTTATACCAGGTACAGATGGACCTGTAGAGACATTGGAGGAAGTCATATCATTTGGGAAGGAACACGGTTTCCCGATCATCATTAAGGCTTCCCTAGGCGGCGGTGGACGTGGGATGCGTATCGTCCGCAATCTGGAAAGCTTAAAGGAAGCATATGAGCGAGCCAAATCAGAAGCCAAAGCGGCGTTTGGAAATGATGAGATTTACGTTGAGAAATTTGTGGAAAATCCTAAACATATTGAAGTTCAGATCCTTGGTGATCAGGATGGTAATATCGTTCACTTATACGAGCGTGATTGTTCCATTCAAAGGCGCCATCAGAAGGTAGTGGAAATTGCACCTTCTGTATCTTTAAGTGATCAACTGAGAGAGGATATCTGCGAAGCGGCAGTCCGCCTGATGGACAATGTGAAATACGTGAATGCCGGTACCGTTGAGTTCCTTGTGGCTAATAATCAGTTCTACTTCATTGAAGTTAATCCCCGTGTACAAGTGGAACATACCATTACGGAAATGGTAACAGGAGTAGACATTGTTCAATCACAATTGATGATAGCAGAAGGTCACTCTCTGCATAGTGATAAACTTGGCATTCCCCTTCAGGATGATATCAGAACGAATGGATTTGCCATTCAGTCACGCGTTACAACGGAGGATCCTTTAAATAACTTTATGCCAGATACAGGAAAAATCATGGCTTACCGGTCAGGGGGAGGGTTCGGAGTCCGTCTTGATGCAGGTAATGGGTTCCAGGGAGCGGTAATTACGCCGTATTACGATTCCCTTCTTGTCAAGCTTTCGACATGGGCACTGACATTTGAACAGGCTGCATCCAAAATGGTCAGAAACCTTCAAGAATTTAGGATCCGGGGGATCAAGACGAATATCCCATTCCTCGAGAATGTTGTGAAACATGAAAATTTCATATCCGGTCAATATGACACATCATTTATCGACACGACTCCTGAACTGTTCATATTCCCTAAACGTAAGGACAGGGGAACGAAGATGCTGTCTTATATCGGGAATGTAACCGTAAATGGTTTCCCGGGGGTAGAGAAGAAGAAAAAGCCGGTTTTTTCAAAGCCGCGAATCCCGGCCCTGGACATTAATCAGGATGTTAAGCACGGCACAAAACAAATCCTTGACCAGCACGGTGCAGATGGTCTTGTGAAATGGGTCAAAGAGCAGAACAATGTATTACTGACGGATACAACGTTCCGGGATGCTCATCAATCATTACTTGCTACGCGGGTGAGGACTAACGACCTTAAACAGATCGCGGAGCCTACATCCCAACTGCTGCCTGATATGTTCTCTTATGAAATGTGGGGCGGAGCGACTTTCGATGTAGCCTATCGGTTCCTGAAGGAAGATCCATGGAATCGATTATTGACTCTAAGAGAGCGAATTCCAAATGTATTATTCCAGATGCTTCTGAGGGCCTCCAATGCCGTAGGGTATAAAAATTATCCTGATAATGTAATCCGGGAATTCGTTGAAAAATCAGCTTTCGCAGGTATTGACGTTTTCAGGATCTTTGACAGCTTAAACTGGGTTAAAGGGATGGAAGTGGCAATTGACGCCGTAAGGCAAAGCGGAAAAATCGCCGAGGCAGCCATTTGCTATACCGGTGATATCGATGATCCGACCCGTACAAAATATAGTATTGACTATTATAAAGATCTTGCAAAAGAATTAGAAGCAAGCGGTGCCCATATCCTTGCCATTAAAGATATGGCGGGACTCTTAAAGCCACAGTCAGCATACCGGTTGATTTCGGAATTAAAAGACACAATCAGCCTGCCAATTCACCTGCACACTCATGACACCAGTGGTAATGGGATCTACACATACGCAAGAGCAGTAGAAGCGGGTGTAGACATTGTTGATACGGCCCTCGGCACTATGTCTGGTTTAACCTCTCAGCCAAGTGCCAGTACGCTGTATTATGCATTAAAAGGAACCGAAAGAGAACCGGATGTGAACATTGATTCACTGGAAACCCTGTCTCACTACTGGGAAGACGTACGTAAGTATTATACTGACTTTGAAAGTGGCATGATGTCCCCTCATTCTGAGGTATACAAGCATGAAATGCCTGGCGGTCAATACAGCAATCTTCAACAGCAGGCTAAAGCCGTTGGACTCGGTAACCGTTGGGAAGAGGTAAAAGAAATGTACGCCAGGGTGAATCACATGTTTGGCGATATCGTCAAGGTGACACCTTCCTCTAAAGTCGTGGGGGACATGGCTTTATTCATGGTTCAGAATGATTTATCCGAAGCGGATGTAATCGAAAAAGGTGAGAAGATCGATTTCCCGGATTCTGTTGTGGAATTATTCGAAGGGTATTTGGGACAACCGCATGGCGGTTTCCCGGAAGATTTACAGAAGGTGATCCTGAAAGGACGAAATCCCCTCACCGTACGTCCGGGAGAGCTGTTGGATGATGTAGACTTCACTGCCTTGAAAGAGAAGCTCTTCGAGGATCTTGAACGCCCTGTAACCAGCTTTGACGCCCTGGGATATGCCTTATATCCTAAAGTGTTCATGGAATATGCAAACACTATGGACCAATTCGGGGATATTTCCGTTCTGGATACTCCGACATTCCTATTCGGAATGAGACTCGGTGAAGAAATAGAAGTGGAAATCGAAACGGGCAAAACCCTCATTGTGAAACTGGTTTCCATAGGTCAGGCACAGGCGGATGGTACGCGGATTGTTTACTTTGAATTGAATGGACAGGCGCGTGAAGTTGTCATCAAGGATGAAAGCATCAAGTCTACTGTGGCTGCAAAGATGAAGGCAGATATGAAAAATGAAAACCATATCGGAGCTTCCATGCCAGGGACCGTCATAAGGGTCATTGCAGAAAAAGGGGAAACGGTTGAAAAGGGAGATCATCTCATGATCACAGAAGCCATGAAAATGGAAACGACCGTTCAAGCGCCTTTCGCAGGAGTGGTTAAGGACATCTATGTTCAGAATGGTGATGCCATTAGTCCAGGAGATTTATTGATTGAAGTGAATAAAGCATAAAAAAAAAGGATTCCGGGGATGACCCCTGGAATCCTTTTTTTTTATGCTTTCCGCTTGCTCCTTGAAGCAAGTAGGTTGAAGTAACATAATAACCCAAACAGACAAGCGATTATCAAGGCGTGCATTAACGCAATCGCCAGATTCAATCTTGTGAACACTACGAGTGCGCCACTCATCACTTGCAGACAAACGAGGGTGAATGCTATGATCCAGCCCCAGTAAATCACTTTCTGATGCTTATGCTCTTTGATGGCAATATAGGTAATGTATGCAATCCACAAGAAAATAAAACCTGCTGCAGCCCTATGCCCCATCTGGATCCATTCATACATATTCGTTGGCAGACCGGGGGAAGAGTTGACACATAGTGGCCAGTCCTTACACACCAAACTCGATTCAGTATGTCGTACGAGAGCTCCCGTATAAACAACAAGATAACTATAAATCGTCACACCAACCGTATGGAATCTCATTCTTTTGTCGATAACCAATGAATTTGCATCGAACTTCTGATCGACTTCAAATATCAGAAGCGTCAATAATAATATGGAAGCAAAGGAAATAAGGGAAATACCGAAATGCAGAGCAAGGACGAAATCAGATTGTCCCCATAGTACAGCTGCAGCTCCGATCAAGCCTTGTAATACCAAGAAAAAGAATGATAGTGCCGCAAGGAATTTTGTTTCACGCTTATATCCAATCGCTTTCCAGGACCATATTGATAATGCGAGAACTAATAATCCCACACCGCCGGATACAACGCGATGTGCTAACTCTATAACAAGTTCAAATGTAATATCACTTGGAATTAACTGTCCGTTACAAAGGGGCCAAGATCGCCCGCAGCCCATGCCGGATTCTGTTTTCGTTACCAGGGCACCGCCTAATAGAACAAATAACATACCCAATGTAGTTAAAACGGCAAGCCACTTTAATCCTTTGTGAACACCTTTATGCAATCTATTCACCTTCTTAATTAATAGACTCTACACACTTTCTATAAATAAATATAGTAGAAAAATATATATGCCTCTACGATATTACATAAAAGGGTTGAAAAACTCAACCGATAAAATGTTACAGAATTATGAGCATTTATCTAGGGAGAATAGAGAATAGTAATAGTAGGGAAGGACTAATTTACGTAAAAACAAAATCTGTAAGCGCTTTGACATGATTTGTGGTATGATGGGATTAAAATGTTTGTAGAAATTTGAAGAAACCTGTGTGTGTTTCTTTCTTCACAATTTCTTCACATAATTGTCTAATTCTCCCCCAAAAAGGAAAAAATATATGGTTTAATATAATATTGATAGCATATATACTATTTCTTATCTGTGAATGAATTTACAGAGGAATATAGAAATAGTTAATCATTTCCTATATAGTATAGAGGTGGAAGCAAACCTCTTTGCTTTTTATAGAGAGGAGAGAGAAAATGTCTAATAGTCGAATCATGACAGACGTTGAGAAAGCAGATGTGACAGCTTCAACTGCTTGGAAAGATTTTTTGGCACTCATTAAAATTGGGATCGTTAATTCAAATTTAATTACAACCTTTACAGGTATGTGGTTAGCTTTTTATTTTACGAATACACACTTTCTGAATTCCCTGGATATCATGTTTCTTACGTTGATAGGTTCTTCCCTTATTATTGCGGGGTCCTGCTCCATCAATAATGTGTATGATCGGGATATCGATCACTTGATGGAACGAACGAAAGAAAGACCTACCGTAACAGGTAAGATCAATGGACCAAAAGCATTGACCCTTGGGTTATTCATGATTGCAGTCGGTCTCATCATGTTATTCATGACGACCATCACTGCAGGAGTCATTGGGCTGATCGGGGTATTTAGTTATGTTGTATTATATACAATGTGGTCAAAGAGAAAATATGTGAGTAACACGATTGTAGGAAGTATCTCAGGTGCGGTTCCGCCATTAATCGGTTGGGCTGCTGTTGATGCAAACCTCGATGTGATTGCTTGGGTATTATTCCTGATGATGTTCATCTGGCAGCCTCCCCATTTCTATGCTTTGGCGATGAAGAGAGTGGAGGAATACAGGGCAGCGAATATTCCTATGCTTCCAGTAGTGAAGGGGTTCGCCACTACGAAGCATCATATCGTAGCCTGGGTTGCGGCACTATTACCACTCCCGTTCTTCTTGATGGACCTCGGGATGTTTTTCTTTGTCCTTGCAACAGCCTTTAATATTGGCTGGCTGGCACTTGGATTGGCAGGTTATAAGATGAAAGATGATATTAAGTGGTCCAAGCTTATGTTCGTTTATTCATTAAACTACTTGACTATCTTGTTCGTAGCGATGGTCATCGTTACGGTACTTTAAGATTAGTGGGAATTCTTTCTGATAAGAAATCCAAATAGATATTTTTATGGGTCCTTGTTTTATTCCAAAGTACATTACATGAAAGAGGGGTTTGATTAAGCTATGAAAGCAAGGCTATCTAAGTGGCGCTTATTCTCAATTCTAGCAATGTTAGCGCTGGTTCTTTCTGGCTGTGGAGAGCCATTTCTCTCCACATTGCAGCCAGCCGGTGAAGTTGCACAGACACAATATGATTTGATGATACTTGCAACATTAATTATGGTATTGGTCATCATTGTAGTCATCGCTGTCTATATGGTTGCGATTGTTCGTTTCCGTAGAAAGAAAGGGGATACAAAAATCCCTAAGCAAGTAGAAGGAAGTCACACACTTGAAATCGTGTGGACCGTTATTCCGATCATTCTTCTTATTATCCTGGCCGTCCCTACTGTTACAGCAACATTCGAGTTAGCGGATACAAAGGCAATGGATAAAAAGGATGCAGACGGCAATCGTGATGCATTAGTCGTGAATGTACGTGCCAACCTTTACTGGTGGGAATTCGAATATCCTGATGAAAAGATTATCACATCTCAAGATTTAGTTGTCCCAACAGATCAGAAAGTATATTTCAATGTGACAGCTTCAGATGTAAAACACTCATTCTGGATTCCTGCTGCAGGAGGAAAGATTGATACAAACGTTGATGGTGTGAATACATTCTTCCTTGAGTTTGACGGGGATAAGTCTAAAGAGGCAGGCGGATTATTCTATGGTAAATGTGCGGAGCTTTGCGGTCCTTCACATGCTTTAATGGACTTTAAAGTTAAAGCGCTTCCTAAAGAAGAATTCACAGCATGGGTTGAAGATATGAAAAATGCAGGGGAGCCGAAACCGACTTCTGATGTAGCACAACAAGGACAAGAAATCTTCAACAAAAAATGCTTAAGCTGCCATGCAGTATCACCACAGGATGGAAGACCTGAATCAGCTCGACTGGCACCAAACTTATCTAACTTCGGTGAGCGTTCCCGTATTGCCGGAATATTAGATCATAACGAAGAAGAGTTGAAAAATTGGATTTCCGACCCTGAGCAGTACAAACCAGGCAATAAGATGACAGGTACATATGGAAACCTGCAGGAAGATGAAATTGATGCACTTGCAGAGTATTTAATGGGCTTAAAGGTTCAAGATTAATTGGGGATTAGTAAAAGGGAGGTTTAATCGTGAGTAGCTATGCACAGAAAAAAGGCTTCGGCGCGACTGTATGGGACTACATGACAACAGTGGACCATAAAAAGATCGCCATCCTTTACCTAATGGCAGGAGGATTCTTCTTCCTTGTCGGTGGTTTGGAAGCTCTTATCATTCGTATACAACTTGCAGTTCCTAACAATGATTTTGTTAGTGCGGGTTTATACAACGAACTATTAACCATGCACGGTACAACGATGATATTCTTGGCTGCAATGCCACTAATATTTGCGTTCATGAATGCAGTCGTACCATTGCAGATCGGCGCTCGTGACGTTGCGTTTCCTTTCGTGAACTCATTAGGGTTCTGGTTATTCTTCTTAGGAGGGGTATTCCTGAATCTTTCATGGTTCATGGGAGGAGCACCAGATGCAGGATGGACTTCATATGCATCTCTATCCATGGCATCACCCGGTCACGGAATCGACTTCTATGTACTCGGGTTACAGATAGCCGGTGCAGGTACGCTGATAGGTGGTATCAACTTCCTTGTTACCATCATTAATATGCGTGCTCCAGGAATGACATATATGCGTATGCCATTATTCACTTGGACAGTGTTTGTTACATCTGCACTTATTCTTTTCGCGTTTCCGGCATTAACGGTAGGACTTTTCCTAATGTTATTTGATCGTATGTTCGGAGCGAATTTCTTCGATGTAGCGAATGGAGGGAATACAATTATCTGGGAGCACTTCTTCTGGATCTTTGGTCACCCTGAGGTATACATCCTAGTATTACCGGCATTCGGAATTTTCTCTGAGATCATTCCACATTTCTCTAGAAAACGCTTATTTGGTTACTCATCCATGGTATTTGCGACCGTATTGATCGGTTTCTTAGGATTCATGGTATGGGCTCACCATATGTTCACAGTAGGATTAGGACCAATCGCGAATGCTATTTTCGCTGTAGCGACTATGGCCATCGCCGTCCCAACAGGTATAAAGATCTTTAACTGGGTCCTTACCATGTGGGGAGGAAGTTTAACATTCACGACTCCGATGCTTTATGCTGTAGCTTTCATTCCTACATTCGTAGCGGGTGGGGTAACAGGAATCATGCTGGCTTCTGCAGCGGCAGATTATCAGTTCCATGATACGTATTTTGTAGTAGCCCATTTCCATTACGTTATCGTAGGTGGAGTAGTATTTGCCCTATTGGCAGGTACACACTATTACTGGCCTAAAATGTTTGGAACGATGTTAAATGACTTCTTAGGGAAGATTGCTTTCTGGTTGTTCTTTATCGGATTCCATTTGACTTTCTTCATTCAGCATTTCCTTGGACTTATGGGAATGCCTCGCCGTGTTTGGACGTTCTTGCCTGGTCAAGGATTCGAAACGGCAAACTTAGTAAGTTCCATCGGTGCCGGATTCATGGGCGTAGCCGTCATCGTTTATGTGATTAATATTATTGTCACTCAAGTTAAAGGAGTGAAGGTAGCCAATGACCCTTGGGGAGATGGACGTACCATCGAATGGGCGATCCCGTCACCACCACCATTCTACAACTTTAAGCAAACTCCGCTTATCCGTGGTCTGGACGCTTATTGGTTAGAGAAAATGGAAGGCAACAAAGGATTAACTCCTGCTGAGCCTATCGGTGATATCCATATGCCGAATAACTCCATTCTTCCTTTCTTCATCTCACTTGGATTGTTCATTGCAGCATTCGGTGCAATGTACCACGTTGATGATAAAGCATGGGCACTGCCGGTACTAGTCATCGGTATGTTGATTACATTGGGATCCATGTTCCTGCGTTCTGTATTGGACGATCATGGGTATCATGTACACAAAGAAGATTTAATGGATGACGATAAAGGGGGTAAGGCATAATGCACGCTGAAGAAAAGTTCACGCCAAAGACCTGGCCGGCCTCCCCTGAAAAGGCTACCCTTGAGGGGAAAAATAAATTTATGGGCTTCTGGTTTTTCCTTGGTGGAGAAACAGTACTTTTCGGATCTCTATTCGCAACGTACTTAGCTCTTAAAAATAAAGTTCCAAGTGACAGTCATGCACTTACAACGGATTTATTTGATTTACCGCTATCGTTTTTAGCAACGATGCTTCTTTTAACAAGCTCACTGACAAGTGTGTATGCGATGTATCATATGAAGAACTATAATTTCCAACGGATGCAGGCCTGGTTATTGATTACTGTTCTCCTCGGTGCCGGATTCCTTGGATTGGAGATTTACGAGTTTAATCATTACGTACATGAATACGGGCATACTTTTACTAGTAGTGCATTTGGTTCAGCCTTTTACACTCTTGTAGGTTTCCACGGGGGACACGTTGCTTTCGGTCTTCTATGGATTGTAAGCTTGATGCTTCGTAATGCAAAACGTGGTTTAAATCTATACAATGCTCCGAAGTTCTATTTAGCTTCACTATATTGGCACTTTATCGACGTTGTATGGGTATTTATCTTTACAGTAGTATACTTAATGGGAATGGTGGGATAAACTGATGGCGAATCAACAATCAACTTCAGGTAACCCAAGTGTAGATTACGAATACCGTCGTAAGAAGAATGCAGAAGACATGAGAATGCAGTTAACATCATTCATGTTAATGATTTTCTTAACATTGGTGGCCTTTATTGCAGTGGCAGGGGATTTTGATAAGTACTTCGTGGTACCATTCATTCTCTTACTTGCCGTCGTTCAACTGGTTTTTCAACTTTATTACTTCATGCACATGAGTCATAAAGGTCATGAAGCACCATCATTGTTCCTGTATTCCGGTGCACTTGTTGCATTTATCACAGTGTTAACATTTTTAACAATTGTATGGATCTAAAGAAAAAGTCAGCCTTTTGGCTGGCTTTTTTTCGTGCTTGTCGGGCCAACCCAGTCGGCTTCGCTTTTCATTGTCCAGCTCCGGCGGCTAGTCCCTCGAGGTCATAAGTCAAATCAACCAAAATGGCAAAGAGCGCCATTCCGGTTGATTCGACTTATGCTTGTCGGGCCTGCCCAAGCCGCCTTCGCTTTTCTAATTGTTCATGAACTTGTCATTACCTTAGATTGAAGTGGGGGAGGGTTGTCAGTATAATGGGGGTAGGTGTTAATTGTGAAATGAGGTGAGAAGATGCATTTGGCTATTTTTGGGTTTATGGCGTTATGGAGCCCTTTTTTTCTCATGACGTTGGTGTTTTTGACTGTACTCTACTTTTTGATCACGATCAAGTGGAGGGACAGTTTTAAGGATAATAGAAAATTGACGGGAAAAGAAGCGGCATTTTTTATAGTATCGATGGTTTTGCTTTATGCGATTAAAGGCTCTCCTGTAGAGGTACTTAGTGGGATATTGTTTTCTGCTCATATGACACAGATGGCATTTTTATATCTAGTCTTCACGCCATTATTGATTTTGGGTATACCAACTTGGGTTTGGAAAGCCACGATTGAACTGCCGGTTGTCAAGTCGGTATTCAGCTTTATGACAAAGCCGCTGATCTCCTTATTGTCATTCAACTTGGTTTTTTCCATCTATCATATCCCGTTAGTCTTTGATAACGTACGAACGGATGTGACTCTCCATGGATTGACCACTTTCATATTATTCCTTCTAGCGGTATTTATGTGGTGGCCATTGATCAATCCAGTGGATGAAGATATTGAATTAAGTGGATTAAAACGCATTGGTTATATATTGGGTAGTGCCGTATTATTGACACCGGCATGCGGGTTAATCATTTTTGCGGAAAATCCGATGTATGCAACGTACTATGATCCAAATGAATGGCTTAAAGCGTTGTCTCTTTGTGTACCGGTGAATACACTTGAAGGCCTGACACTGACAGGACCGGAATTATTTACTTCCATGTCAACACTTAATGATCAACAGCTTGGTGGAGTGTTGATGAAAATTGTTCAGGAAATCGTGTTTGGTGTGGTTCTTTTCAATTTATTCTTCCAGTGGTACAAAAAGGACCAGGAGCAGCAGGAGAAGCATTCCTATGAACCTGTAGCAGATTCACCCTTACAGGAGCAATGAAATGATACAGGTGTAGCCCAGGTGAAGTTATGCCTGTACATACATAGCGTTCAACTATCCGGGTTTTAAAATTAACTCATGCTAGCATTTTTTAGAAAAGAGAGGAAAAGAGATGGATTTACCTATATTACCTACAATAAGCACGAGCTTTATCGTGTTAAGTGCTGTCACTGTGGCGATAGGATGGTGGCAGATTAAACAGAGAAAGATTGAACAACATCAGAAAACGATGACACTCGCGGGAATCTTTGCCCTTATCTTTTTCGTTATTTATCTGAGCAGGACGATTTTTGTCGGAAACACATCGTTCGGTGGTCCTGACGACATAAAGCTTTATTATACGGTCTTCCTGGTCTTTCATATTACATTGGCCACGGTTGGCGCCGTATTTGGTATCCTGAGCCTATGGACAGGGTATAAAGACCAGCTTAAAAAGCATCGTAAGCTTGGCCCGATTACAAGCTTCATCTGGTTCTTCACGGCCATCACGGGTGTCGCGGTCTATATGCTTCTTTATGTTTTTTACAAGGGCGGAGAGACGACATCAGTCATCAGAGCCATTCTCGGTTATTAAACCAAAACCTATTATGTGGTTGCACATAGTAGGTTTTTTATTAGGGATATTTGCGTTCGAAGACAGATTCTCCAAGAAGATATAAAAAGGACAAATCCCAGAACCCCGGGATTTGTCCTTTTATAATTTAAAGTTGGTTTTGATGATACCTGCTTCTTTCGCTGAGTTAAACACAATGAGTAATAATGGACCTATGATGAATCCTAATACCCCAAAGAGTTTCAGGCCGAGATACATGGCGATCAGTGTAGCAAGTGGGGATAGTCCGATATGGCTTCCCATCACCTTTGGCTCGACGGTTCTCCTGATGATCAGAAGGATGGCGGCCAAAACGGCCAATTGAGTTCCGAGAGCGATGTTTCCCGTCAACAGATGGAAGATTGCCCAAGGACCCAACACGACGATTGATCCGATCAGTGGGATGAAATCAATTATCCAAATAATGATCGACATGACGATTGCCACGTCAGGAGAAATGAAAAGAAGTCCGATCAAGGATACGATAAAGATGATGATGCTTACCAGAAATTGCGCTTTAAAGAATCCGAAAATGACGTATGTAAGTCTTGACGTCATAAAGGTAACTTTTTCAGCAGTTCGTTCTGTCAAATGACCATAAATGGATCTCTTGATCCGGGGTAAGTCCAGCATGAATAGAAATAGAGCGATCAAATAGACGAGAAAGCTTACAAGATAATTCGGGATATACGATAAAAAAAGGCTGATTCTTTCAATATTGAAAGAATTAAGGATTTTCGTTTTCCCGCTGTTTAGAAAGCTTTGGACGTCTTCACTAAAGCTCTTGACGAGTTCATCGGGAAGATCTTCTGTTGCATTCAGCAATCGGTCTTCATAATCGAGCCATATATCGCTTAATTGATTAACGTATTTGGGTGCATCTTCGATAAGCTTGATTCCTTCTCCAACCACTTTAGTGGTGACGAAAAATGAGGAAACGCTAATGAGGAGCAAAAATAGAATAAAAACGGAAAGAACCGCGAACCTCCGTTTAGTTGAAAATCGTCTTTGAATAAAGCCCACAGCAGGCTCGAGAAATAGTGCGGTGATGATCGCAGTAATCAAAGTTACGGAAACCGGAAGTATAAAAAAGGCGATTAATGCTATCAGTAAGATGATCAAGGTGATCATTAATACTTTTTTAGTGAAAAACTTGGACAATTGTGTACCCCTTTCTAACAGGAACCTCTTACTTATCATTATATTAGAGTCAGAGAAGAATGAACAGTGGGAAGAAAGTGAAATTTTGAAGGTTTTGTAACCATTCTTCAAGTTTGATGGATGGTTGAGGAACATGATAAAGAGAAGACAATAAAGAAAAGACTGTCTGCAGGACAGACAGTCTAAAGCAAATTACCATGCGAAGTTCGTTGCATCTTTCTTAACATCTGCTAATAGCTTTTCACATGTAGTGACAAGATGTTTAGGGAATTCTTCACCTTCACCATATTCCACTCCATGTGGGTAGTAATGTTTACCAAGCAGAGGTGTCATTAATTGAATAACGGCGTCATGCTTCCCCACATCGCCTTCCACTGCCAGTCCCTGGATGCGTAAATAAAAGATGCCTTCTCTTATTTCGAATTTGCGATCATAAGTCACGCGCTCATAGTCCCACTGTCCTGCACGGACCAATCCATGAGATTCCATGATTTCATCTAATCGGTTTAAATCGACTTTTAAGCTTTCAAATTCAGTTGCTTCAAAACGCATAATCTTTTCCTCCTATATTGGCTTGCATGAAGAATCCTCCTCATGCTTTCCGTATGGTAGAAGCATTTATATCGGTGTATGTACATTGATACTAAATGCAGTATTTCTCATTCTTTATAATAGTGGAAAAATCTTTATCTTGCAATGTCTTGAATCATTTGAATAGGGTGATTTTTTTTAAGGTGAATATCTTCTTACAGAAAGTATAAAAATAGAAGAGCAAATGTTCATGTGTAGGAGGATGATGAATTTGAGTAAAATCAAGGATATAATGACCAAAGAAGTTGAAACCTGTACGTTACTCGATAATGTGTTTGAAGTTGCTCTTAAAATGAAAGAACACAATATTGGATCCATTCCCATCGTGGATGGAGAGAAAATCGTGGGAGTGATGACCGACAGGGATATCGTCCTCAGGTGCATTGCAGAAAAGCATCCGGCTTCCTCAAAGGTGGAAGATAATATGAGCACACATTTAATTGTTGCAGGACCTGAGACATCAGCAGATGAAGCTGCACACATCATGGCTGAAAATCAGATCAGGAGGCTTCCCGTCGTTGAAGGGGAACGATTAGTGGGAATGATTTCTCTTGGTGATCTGGCCATTAGGGAATCGTTAGGGAAACAGGCATATGTGGCATTAGAGAATATTTCTGAGTCCAACTTCAGGAATAAGCCATTTTAACTGCGGGGGTGGTCATGTTATAAACATGGTCATCCCTTTAATCGTTTACAAGAAAGGATTGAAGAGTGCGCAGTTTTAGAACGATGGGAAATATGCTATTCTTGATTGTAGATATTTCGAACTTCAACTTTAATGGTATACTGTTCCTAGGAGCGACAGCATATAACGTAAAGAGAAAGTAGAGAGGAGGGAAAATTCTGAGAACGGTTTTACGTATTTTGATCATTCTTGTCATTATTTTAATTATTGGTATTTATCAGGGTCAAAAGCAGGAAAACGAACCATTAAAAGGTCCAGAAACCCAAACTCTAAAGGAAAACAAAGACAATCAGCTGAATCAAACGATCGAGACACCAGGGGAAAGACCATCATCAGGCTTATCTGTATGGATAGGCAAGGACACGAAAAAAGTAAAAGAAGCATTCGGTGAACCTGAAAGAGTAGAGCCGAGTTCCTATGGGTATGAATGGTGGGTGTATCCGATTTCAAATAAACAATACATACAAATGGGCGTTGTCAATCATAAAGTAGTCACCCTCTATGCAATCGGAAACCAGGTAGATGTTGCCCCCTACAAGCTTGGTCAGCGTTTGGAGGACATCTACCGTTTTACAATCGTCGATTCTGAAATCGTGGTGAACGATGAGTCAGGTTCCTATCAATTTGAATTGAACGAAGAAGACCTGAACACACGTCTGCTCGTCCCACTTGGAAATATTTATGCTCAGCTTTATCTGGATAAATTCACTGGCAGGCTGACGAGCATCCGCTTTCTGGACAGTCCGACATTGATTGAGATGCATCCTTATGAAATGATGTATCGTGGTGAACTGGCGGAGGAAATGGAACCGAGTGAAGATGAATGGGATAAAGTTAACGCTGCCAGTGAACAGCAGATTTTTGAAATTACAAATGTTATCAGGAATCAGTTTGAACAAGGTACCCTTCTGTGGGATGAGGAAACGGCCAAGGTAGCGAGAGGACACAGCAAAGAGATGTATGACGAAGATTATTTCTCACATGATTCACCCACCCTGGGTGATCTGACGCATCGCCTGGAAGAGAAAGATGTGCGGTTTAAGGCAGCAGGAGAAAATATTGCCTCGCAATATACTGATGCCCCTGAAGCTGTGCACGGATGGCTCAATTCAGAAGGCCACCGTAAAATCTTGTTGGAGCAAAATTTTACGCATCTAGGTGTAGGAGTATACAAAAGGTTTTATACCCAGAATTTTATTGAGAAAGTCGAAGACGAAGATTAAAATAGGTGGGTTCCCAAGTTTGACATGGGAACCCACCTATTCTTTTTTTTATACTTTTTCCTGCTGCTTTTTAAAGATAAAAAAGGAACCAGTCGAGTGTGCCACGATTTTTCCTTCTGAACTGACAACTTTTCCGTCCACTACAATGGTTTTGCTTCCTTGATGAACGATTGTCGCATGGGCAGATAGTCGTTCTCCTACACCAGGTGCCAGGTAATGCACGTTTAAGTTCGTTGTGACAGCACCATATCCTTCAGGAAGCATCATATTCGCCAAGGTTCCCATAGCCGTATCAACTAAAGTGGCCGTCACACCTCCATGAACAATCTCCAATGAATTATATGTAACCGGTGTGATCGGGATGCTTATCTCGAGGTTTCCGGCTTCCATTTCCCTATCCATAGCGAAAATCCCGCCGATGATTGATTCATTTTCGTTATTTTGTTTTCGTTGCACGCCTTCTAGGAGCTGTTTAATGATTAGGAGATCTTCATCAGAAGCTCTTAAAAGGCATTCATTGAATAAATTTTCTACTTGTTCTTTCATGATCATACATCCTTTTTAAGTATTCACGGGGCAATGGTGACTGTTAAGTAAATAAATGCCCAATATACATGTAAATATTACTACAAAAAGGAATGTATCACCATTCTTTTCATTTCTTCATAAAGTGTAATAGGTAGATGCCTGTAATGGAGGTGTTCATAGATGGGTAAATCATTACACCCTAAAGTCAAAGAATTTAAAGGATTTGTGAAAAGGCACCCGAAAATCGTTAAAGATGTCCGGAACGGCGATGCTAATTGGCAAGATCTATTTGAAGACTGGTATTTGCTTGGGGAAGATGACACAAGATGGGATAAGTATAAGAGTGAAGCGGAAAAAGAAAATGAAAGGCCATCTACAAATGCGGAAAGCAAAGGGGGATGGATGGACCAAGTGGGAGAAATGGTGAAGAAAATGGACGCCAATCAGCTGCAGCAACATATTAACAGCTTGAGTGAAGCACTTGGGACGGTTCAGGGTGTGCTCAGTCAATTCCAATCAAGTAACAGCAGGGGATCAGGAACAGCGACTAAATCAGAAGCCCCCGCCAAACCTTCACACCCATTCTCCTTCAGAAAAGATTAGGAGGTAAACGAAGATGAGGCCTGACATCATTGAATATATTTATGCTAAAGAAGATCTGAAGTTATTCTTGAGGGATCAACCCATGTGGTACCGCACACTTTCCCGAAATCCAAATGAATTAGAGAAGTTCGAGATTGCGTCTATTAATCATTTCCAAAAAACGATTCCACACCGCGTTCAAAAATTCTCTAATGGAGTCCAAATGGCTTCCATGATGATCAGTATGTTTCAATCAATGAATAGTGCCGATGCTTAAGGTACTATTTTTTTTGCCGTAAAGCAGTAAAAGCGGACCTTTCATTATTTTGAGTAAAAAAGGAAGCGGTTGGGCAAGGCTAAAGGTAAGGAGTGGTGTAGACAATGAAAAAAATCATTTTTACCGTCGGATTGGTAATTATATTAAGCGGCTGTAAGGAAAAAATGCCTGAACCGGAAAGTTTCTCTTTCACACAGAAAGTTGAAGCTGCCAATCCTGAGCAAAAGGCCCTGTCCGTTAAACATATGGTCCAAGGAAATCAGGTGTATATAGAATGTATCGTGCCGGGTGTTACCTTTACTGCAGATAAAAAAGGTGCAAAAAAAGGGAAAATTGTCGTCCGTTCTACTGCGGGGAATTTGTATAAAGAATACCATACGGCTGCCTTTGTCGTTAAAGGGTTACCAAAAGGTGTGCATCTTCTCAATATTGAAATTGTAGGAAAGAATAACAAATCATTGGGAATGAAAGAGCAGTTCTATGTAACGATTCAATAAAATGCGTATTTCCTCAAATTCCTGGGTACAGGCAAATGGGGTAGGAAATAAAAAAATGAGTAAGCCTATTCGCTTCCATCCGTTAAACATGTTAAAATACTGTTACGGAGGTGGGCATTATGCTTGCTACTATAGAAAGAATGGAAATATTGGATTCAGCTGACGAATTATCTCAGTGGATATTAGAGTCTGATGTGGCAGAAAATTATCGTAAGTCTTTATATAAACTGCGTAATAACTCTGAAACTCAACGGAAGGTACAAACCTTTTCCCGCATGAAAGAGAGTTACGAAGAAGTCCAGAGATTTGGCCGTTATCATCCTGATTACAAATCGATCATGAAAGAAATCAGGGAAGTAAAAAGAGAAATGGATCTTGATGATAATGTGGCGGAATTCCGCAGAGCTGAAAATGAGTTACAAGATCTCCTTGATCAAGTAAGCTTGTTAATTGGCCATTCTGTATCTAAAAATGTAAAGGTCCCTTCAGGTAATCCTTTCTTCAGCGGAGGAGGATCTTGTGGGGGAGGATGCGGTTCAGGCGGAAGCTGTGGCTGTTCAGCGTAAACCATATAAAAAGAGCGGACATGCGTGTCTGCTCTTTTTCATGTTTTAGCATGAAGAAACTACTGCTTTAATCGAACACAATCCACGCAGAGATTTCCGCAGCAGAACATTTTTTCCTGGGGAACATAGAATCGGTGCCGATAGACATATAATGATTCTTTTTCTCTGAAGAAAATGGTATCAGAATGCAGTCTCTTTCCCCTCATGGCCTTAGCCGACCATTTTTTAATGGAGTACTCAATATCACTTTTCCCTTTATTGGAATGGACATAGATGAAGGGGATTCCAGCGCTCCGTTTAACATAAGCCCCATCAATCCCGTCCTCCTCATTCAGGTGTTCAATGAAAAAGTCCCATATCACATTCAAGTCCATGGTGGCCCTCCGTTCTTTACTTCATTAGGTAGTATTCACTGTAAGCTCTATTTAATGAAAGTTCATACCATTACGTATTGCTTACCCCTGCATGATTATGCTAGACTTATAAAAAAGTGATTCCTAGAGGGGAAACTATATGTTAACAGAAAGACAAGGTTTAGTGGTTTGGTTACATAGTTTGAAGCATGCCAAGTCCCTAAGGCGATTCGGAAATGTCCACTATGTATCCAAGAAAATGAAATATGTTGTGCTGTATTGTAATCAGGATGAAATTGACTCTGTGATGGAGAGAATATCTACGTATTCTTATGTGAAAAAAGTAGATCCTTCCTTTAAGCCATTTATCAAGTCCGTTTTTGAAAATTCCCGACCGGATAAAGCGAAGGAATATGATTACAAAATGGGATTTTAGTGATTGCTGCCAAAGACAAATGTTTGGCAGCTTTTTTCATTGGTGAAGGGCAATTCACATCTACTGTAACGGCAGGATATAATGATTTAATCGCAGAATCGCAATAAGGTGTTGATAATACAATACGTTTTCCGGAAAAAGAGTCGAGGGCTTCACATCCATCTGGATAATAACTTTATCAAGCGAAGCGGCGGTTTCCTCGAATAAAGAGTAGCGCTGGTTTGGTTTAATATGAGGGTTTGGTATCCCTTCTCTACATATATAAATCGCTTGGAATTTCCCTTCCTCTGTAGGTTTCATCGCAAGAGCGATAGAGGTTACCTCACGGTTATTCACAACGGTATGGAAAGCGAGCATATGCTGTAAACGCTCTTTATTCGCTTTTGCAAGCTCCAAAAGCTCATAAATATCTGAATAGCCTTCTCCTAATTCAATAAATCGTTGAATCATTATCTCATTCCCCTTTTCTTCCCTGGTTAATCAATTTCTTATTATTTCAGACATCCAGTCATAAGTAAAGATGTGTATTTCACTTATAGAATTCATAAATTTGTAGCACCATTTTCCATTCATATCTGCTATTCTTTAAGTAGCTTACACGGTAAGGGGTAGAGTATGAAGCGGTTTTTAATTACATTGTGTTCCATCATGATTCTGACTAGTTCAGGGATTTTCTTCTTTCAATGGATGGGCTTTAGTACTGAAAGTGCCGGAGATTCCGGTATTGTAAAAGTCAATCAATCTTACTCCATTATTCATAATGAAGGCAAATTTGAGATAACCCAAACCATTCATTTTCCGCCGGGAATATCTGATCCCATTCCGATATTATGGCCGGAGAGGGCAGGGAATTTCACGTGCAAAGATACAGAAGGAAAGAATTGTCTGACGAAAGAAAACGGAGTATTTCAATTAAGGGTACCTAAACAGGTTCCACAGGAAATCATCATTACGTATTCTATAAACCAATCCCCCGATGCGGGTTATCTATTATTAGGGAACTGGTTTCCTGTACTTTCTGATGTTTCGACTTCCAGTACCTCAATTCAGTTATCCGAAAAGAGCCTTAGAACTGGAAAATGGGTAGCAGGGTATTCATCTGCAAACGTTAAAAAAATGAATTATATCGATTATTATTCCTTCAGTGGTAAAGGTGGTCCCTCAGCCTTACTGTGGACAAAAGAAGCCTGGAAAGCAAAAGACTATTCATCTGTAAGGGTGTTGGGGAAGGACATTGACCGATCCGGCTTAACCGATCAACTGGCTTCTTTCGACTCCGATAATGGTTTTGTCACCGTCATCTTATCGAAGAATATCAAACCCTTTTTCTCTTCTAACCTGATCATCATGGATGATGCATCTGGAGGAGAAGCCGTGAGAAATATCAGGAGAAGTTTGTTATATCAAACATTAAATGCGGGAGACGACATGATTTGGTTAAGGGAATTGGTAGTAGGCCTTCTTCTAAACGAGGTTCCCCCCGCTGGTGAATCTGCCTGGGCATATAAACAGTTAAAAGACGGTTTAAGTCTGTCTGAATGGAATGATCTCAGGCGAATGGTCAAAAATCAAACAGTTGAACCTTCAATCCTGGATAATGCCCTCAGCAGAGTGACAGGGCTTACGACCACATTTTTTGAAGAAAATGTGAACAGAGATGAGAAGCAACCTTTCTTCCTGAAAGGAAATAAAACGATCTTGATGAATCAGGAACCGAAACAACTCTCGTATGTAGCATATAAACAAAAAGAGTTCATTCAGTTCACCGAAACCATTAACGATTTAGGAATCGAGTTGAAAGAAGTGGAGCCCGGTGAGTATTTCACATCATTAAGTGGAAATACATTAAGGTTCTATGTGAATGAAGACTTTTTCATATACAATGAAGAAATCTACGGTGCTCACGAGAATCCGGTTCAAAAGATAGGGAGTTCAGTTTATATAGATATCGATTGGTTGGAGAAGTTGTTCAAGGTGAATGTGTCGGAAGAAAAGAATGTTATCAACATTTCGAATGGAACATAAAAAAAGCCCTGCAGAATATTCTGCAGGGTCCTTCTATATCCATCACTGGAAAGAAGGCAAAGGGAGAGGAGAAACCGGAGGAAGAACTTATGGGGAATCGTAAGTCTTCTCCGCGGTTGGCAACAACATCAGTTAGGATGCTGTTACTTTCATTATCACCTATCAAAATGATTTTATACATTTTTCAAGCAAATTTAGAATGTGGCGATATGTGTCGAGATATGATAGGATAGTGAAGAAAAAATACATATATGGTGGATGATTATGAGAGTCATATCAGGTACGTTAAAGGGCAGACCGCTGAAGGCTGTACCAGGAAGTGGGACAAGGCCCACAACAGATAAGGTAAAAGAGTCAATATTTAATATGTTAGGACCCTATTTCGATGGAGGGACCGGACTGGATTTGTTTGCTGGTAGCGGTGGACTGGGAATCGAGGCGTTAAGTCGAGGACTTGATTCCGTTATCTTTGTGGACCGTGATGCAAAAGCATTTCAAACCATCAAGGCCAATCTTGAGGATTGCCAATTATTGGATCAGAGTGAACTGTATCGTAACGAGGCAACAAGAGCGTTAAAGGCAATCGTAAAAAGAGAAATTGTCTTTGATTATATATTTCTGGATCCTCCATACAAACAGCAAAAGCTTCAACAACTCCTCGAATTCATCGATGAACACAACCTTCTAAATGAAAGCGGTTACGTCATGTGTGAGCATGGCTCTGAAATTACTCTGGATGAAAGTACGGGCAGGTTGAGAAAGGTGAGGGAAGAAACGTATGGGATCATACGGATCTCTATTTTTTCAAGAGGAATGAATGAAGAAAGTCATTAATAGACAGGAGGCAGTGATATGCCAAGCATAGCAGTTTGTCCGGGGAGCTTCGATCCTATTACGTACGGACATTTAGATATTATTACAAGAGGAGCTAAGGTCTTCGATCAAATCTATGTAGTAGTATTGAATAATTCTTCAAAAAAACCACTATTTTCTGTTGAGGAAAGAATTGAGTTAATTAGGGAAGTCACCAGGGACATCCCTAATGTGGTAGTCGATTCATTTCAAGGATTATTGGTAGACTACGCTAAGAATGTAAACGCCAAAGCAATCATCAGAGGGTTACGGGCGGTTTCGGACTTTGAATACGAAATGCAGATTACGTCTATGAACCGGGTCCTTGATGATGAAATCGAGACGTTCTTTATTATGACAAATAACCAGTATTCTTTCTTAAGCTCAAGTATTGTGAAAGAAGTGGCCAAATACGGTGGCGATATCTCTGAACTGGTACCTAAACGAGTGGAAGAATCATTAAAGAAGAAATATGAGAGCAAATAATCAACCAGGGTTGTTTCCCGCTATGGACCTCGAACTTCCACACAAGGTGGCAAGATGGTGGGTCAATGTGGAACAACCCTATTTTCTTTAGGTACTTCTTGTCTTTAGACAAAGGATGATATATACAATTAAGCTTAGGATGGTAATGACAGGACCGACTGACTTCAACCAGTAAAGCATGTCGGTCCAAAATGCGTCATTATGTCTGGCGAAAACCGGTATGGCATTGGAAAGCTGGTCATCTGAGAACCTGCCATAAATCGGCTTCCATAGGAGGATGGTAGCCATCGATGCCGCGAGCCCGTGAATAAATCTTGCGTAGAAGAACGGCTTGAACCGTATATCCGTCTCTGCCAGGATGCTTGCCACCTGAGCCTGGACACTAAATCCTGAGAACCCCAAAATGAAACTCGTTATAATCGCCTGTTGTAGCAGAGTTGCCTCTGTAATTCCACTGGTGAGCTTGGATCCCAAAGTGATTTCAAATAGTCCTGAGATAAAAGGTATGCTTAACAGTTCAGGTAATTGCAGCAGGATAAATAAAGCCGATAACCCTTCTGCAAAAAAGGTCGTGATGTGAAGGTGATACAGCATTTTATTAATAACCGAGAATAAGATGATAAAACCGCCTATCATCAATAAAGTTTGGATGGATGAAGTGACAGAATCACCGAGGAGTTTCCCGATTGGCCGTTTATCCTCAATCCTGGTTTGATGAAGTGCCGAGAATGCTTCCTTGATGATGAATCCTTTTTTCTTCGTTTTGCTCCTTATCATCTCTTGGTCCTCTTTCCTTCCATAGAACCTCATGACGACCCCGACGCATATATTCCCAATATAATGAGCAGCGGCTAACACAATTCCAAGGGTTGCATTTTGAAAGAATCCAACAGAAACAGCACCGAATATAAATAGCGGATTGGAAGAGTTCGTGAAGGAAACGAGTCTTTCCCCTTCAAGTTTTGTAATCTGATCCTCTTGACGCAAACGGGCAGTCAATTTAGCCCCTGCGGGAAAGCCTGATGCCATTCCCATCGCCCACACAAATCCGCCCACTCCCGGGACCCGGAAGATTGGCCTCATCAAGGGTTCGAGCATGACTCCTATAAATCGGACAACACCAAACCCGATTAACATCTCCGATACAATGAAAAACGGTAATAGAGAGGGAAAGACGATCTCCCACCACATATCAAGACCCCTGATGGATGCCTCGAGAGATTCCCCGGGCATCAAGATGAGAGAAGCTGCAAATATCGTCACACCTATGGATAAAGCCAAGGTTTTCATTTTAGATTTGTACAACCGGACTTCCTCCCCTAAGAATATAGTTCCTTCTATTTCAATCCCTTGTGAAACAGGAAAAGAATGATAAAATGAGATTAATTCAACTTGTCCTCATATTATTCAATATACTCATACATAATTGAAATAGACCATATGATGACTATACCGATAGCTCGGGAAAAGGGGGAAGGGCATGGATAGACCAAAAATCGGATTGGCCCTTGGCTCGGGTGGAGCAAGGGGATTTGCTCATTTAGGTGTTTTAAAGGCATTTGATGATGCGAAAATACCGATCGATATGATTGCAGGAAGCAGCATGGGGGCTCTTGTTGGCTGCTTCTATGGGGTGGGGCATAAGATGGAGGATCTATACAAGCTTTCCACCACCTTCAGAAGGAAGTATTATATAGACTTTACCGTGCCCAAGATGGGGTTTATTTCAGGGAAAAGAATAAAAGAATTCATTCAACTATTTACTCATAATAAAAATATTGAAGATTTGAATATTCCGGTCAGCGTGGTGGCAACGGATATAACAAACGGTGAGAAGGTTGTGTTCACAACAGGCCCCATTTCAAGTGCTGTCAGGGCGAGCATTGCCATACCTGGAATCTTTGTACCTGAAAAGATAAATGGCCGTTTATTGGTGGACGGAGGCGTCATCGATCGGGTTCCGGTCTCGGTTGTAAAAGAAATGGGAGCGGATATCGTCATAGGGGTGGATGTATCACACGTAAAACGAAATGCAGAAATCACCACCATTTATGACGTCATCATGCAAAGCATTGATATCCTACAATTAGAAATCGTCGCCCACCGGGAATTTGCTTCTGATTTCATGATCAGACCCCATGTCGAAATGTATAGCACCAGGGCTTTTAAAAACATTGAGGAAATCATCGATATGGGAGAAGAAGAAGCAAAGAAGGTTATTCCTTCAATTCAGGAAGCTTTAGACAATTGGAAGGAGTAAAGAGTATGAAAACGAAAACGTTAATAAGAACACTCGTCATCATGACCATTATCATGGTTGCCAGTTCCTTTTACTATCTCCCTTATTATGTGACAAAACCCGGCAGTGCTCATGAACTTGATCCAATTGTTCATGTGGAGAATGGGTATCAGGATGACGGAGAATTGATGCTGACAACAGTGCGGATGGGAAGAGCGAATATTTATGCTTATTTGATGGCCAGCATAAGAAAATATGAATATATCTTTCCTGTCGACGAGATCAGAAGTCCTCATGAAAGCGATGAGGAATATAATTTACGTCAACTGCAACTCATGAACAACTCGCAAAGCCATGCGATTGAAGTAGCATATAAAAAAGCCGGGAAACCTTATAAATATAACTATAAAGGGATTTATGTATTGAACATATACCCATCCATGCCTGCTGAAGATGTCCTGAAACCAGGGGACCGTATCACGGCCATCGATGGTCAAACGTTTCAGTCATCTCAGGAATTCATCGACTACGTAAGCGGTAAGGCGAAAGGGGATAAGGTGGAAATCACATACGTTCGGAATAAGAACAAAAAGGTTGAAACGATCCCATTGGAAGCATTTCCCGATATACCTGATAAGGTGGGTCTCGGCATCACGTTAAGCGATGATAAAGAAATTGTGACAGACCCCCCTGTAAAGCTGGAGACTGAGGAAATAGGAGGACCCTCTGCCGGTTTGATGTTCAGTTTGGAAATTTATGACCAGCTAACGGAGGATGATCTGCCTAAAGGTCATAGAATCGCAGGCACCGGGACTATTTCTGAGGATGGGAAGGTCGGGCGCATCGGCGGCATCGAACAAAAAATAATCGCCGCTGACAAAGCTGGAGCGGAATATTTCCTTGCCCCCGATGAAACGATCACAAAAGAAATGAAGGAAAAGTACCCTGATCTTGAGTCGAACTATGTTGCAGCTATAAGGACCGCTGAAGATATTGGAACAGATATGAAAGTGGTTCCGGTTAGGTCATTTGAGGAGGCCCTGGCCTTCCTGCAAACAATCGATAAATAATGAAAGAGACTGCCCTTCCGGGGGCAGTCTCTTTCGCAATTATAAGATGGTCGTCTAAATCATGATTGGTGGTTGTGACCACTCCTGATGGAGGAGTTTTTTTCTAGCGGACGAATTCTGTAGCCCCAATGAATAAATTTCTGCTGCCTTGACGTCCAAACTTATGGCTTGTTGATCGGCGCTTGAAAGTTTACTGATCAGTGGAAGAGACAAACTCTTTTTCTGTTGGTGGATGAATTCCCTGCCTTTCTTATTCATCCCCAAGAGGCGGATATACTCCGGGGTGGCGTGCCTATTCCTCATATTCTCTTTATGTGTATCGGTCAATATGTGAAGAAGCATTCTTTGCAGACGTGTCCATGTATAGCGCTTCGTCTTTAGATTAGACATGAAGTCTTCAAAGTACATAGAGGATTTGGCGTATTCTACCATTCGATTCTCGATCCCTTCTTCTACTTCATATATATCCTGAAGCTCGGCTTTTGAAGAAGAAAGAATTTTGTATTGGAGAAGGGTCCAGTAATTCTCCCACCTGTGAAAACTCCCGTACTCTTCTTTATAGCTATAGAGTTCTTGGACGGAACTGTCAGGTAGATAAGAATTGATTGCGTGATTTTCGCCGTCGCCGAATATACTTTTTCGGATGCTGGTCGCACTGGCGATTGAAGGTGATGCGAAATGTTCATCATGGTACCCGGCCGATTCACGTGTAATGGTATATGCCTTCAAGGATGAAGAGAGTCGATTTCTCGCCTCAACATAATGGAATCCCAGAATATTATTAGGCTTACTTAGATCGATCAGGGATCCCTCCTTCTCTAATTTTTGATATGCGCCTGCAAGGGCAGAAGGGTAGCTCATCCCTTCCTGAATAAAGTCCCGTATGTACTTATCATATTGCTCTTGATTGGTATGGATAAATTGAATCGTATTGTCAAAGGCGTGAATATCCCCATCTTCGCTACCAAAACAAAAGCTCTCACACCCAATCCTGTCAAGGAGCGTAATGGCTCCTTTTGAAAATATTTCAGCATGCTGTGTGGCAAAGCTGTATGGAAGCTCGATCACCACGTCCACCCCGGCCTCCAAAGCCATTTTGGTGCGGGACCATTTCGAAACGAGTGCCGGTTCTCCACGTTGGAGGAAGTGACCGCTCATCACTGCCACTACAATATCAGCCCCCGTTGCTATACGAGTCTCCCTTAAATGATGTAAATGCCCGTTATGAAAGGGATTGTATTCTACAACCACACCTGTCGCTTTCATAATTCTCCCACATCCTTTCTAATCTTCATACGTGCCTCTGATGTTCATTATATAAGGAAATGATCCAAATACTCCGCTTTTTTGGAAGAATCATAACGAATTTAATAAAATATTTGAAAGACCTTATATTTAAACGTTATAATTACTACACTATGGTTGTAAAGAGTGTAAAGAAAAAATATTGACAAACGGTATTATGAAAGCTATAATTACTTTTGTTGCCTTGAGGTGATGACATTGAAATGGTCAATAATACAATTACAAAAATTTAGAGACAAGGGACTTTCCATAGACGAAACGATTAATTTGGATGAACTTAAAGAAGTAGATCCCCAAATTATAGAAGTCTCTCCTATCCGAGTGTCTGGAAAGGCAGATATCGGTTCAAACCGTGTCACTTTCCATCTTCATATAGAAGGGAAGTTAGTATTACCTTGCTCAAGAACCCTTGTGGATGTTGATTTACCAGTTGACATTCATACGATTGAGACGTATCTTCTAAATGAGGCTGATTATGATCAGTATGAGGAAGAGGAAGTACATCGTATACAAGGTGATGTTATTGATTTAAAACCAGCTATCAGAGAATTGCTGTTACTTGAGATTCCGATGCAAGTGATCAGTGATGAAGCGAGAGAACAAGATGAGATGCCTTCTGGTAAGAACTGGGAAGTGATGACAGAGGAACAAGCTTATCAAGTCGAAGAAGAGGAAGAGAAGAAAGTAGACCCTCGACTCGCTGACTTAGCAAAACTTCTTGATCAAAACAAGAACTCTTAAAAGCGAAGTACCAGTCCGACTGGCTTCATAATGAGTATGAATCTCTTTTAAGGAGGTGGGAAGAATGGCAGTACCTTTTAGAAGAACTTCTAAAACAGCAAAAAGACAACGTCGTACACACTTCAAACTACGTGTACCTGGTATGGTAGCATGCCCAAACTGTGGTGAAATGAAATTGGCACACCGTGTTTGTAAAGAGTGCGGAACGTATAAAGGAAAAGAAGTTGTAAACAAATAATCGTTTACACCGCATAAAAGCGTGAAGAGACCATGGCTCTTCACGCTTTTTTTGATCGTTTTGGAAGAAAGGCCTGTTCATCCCGATCAGAACACCATACACTATAAGTAAGATAATAGGGGGGGTTCTTTTGGGAGAATATTTAATACATATGAATGAAGAAGGAATATTGACATTTACCATCAATCGACCTGAAAAACGAAATGCAATAAGCTATGAAGTGATGAATGGGCTGGAGGTGGCCATGGAAGAGAGCGCTCACAATAACCAGGTGAAAGCTTTGGTTATAACTGGGAGTGGGGATTCTGCTTTTTGTTCCGGCGGGGATTTATCACAGTTCCATAACCTTAAAACAGAAAGTGAAAGTTATGGGATGCTAAGTCGTATGGGTGGCATCCTTACAAGGCTCGCCTTTTTACCGAAGCCTACAATTGCTTTCATCAATGGCACTGCGATTGGAGGAGGATGTGAGATCGCCACCGCATGTGACTTCAGAGTGGCGAAGAGAACCGCTAGGATGGGGTTCGTTCAAGGGAATCTTGCCATTACCACCGGGTGGGGAGGAGGCACATTGCTCCTTGAGAGACTTCCTGCGTCCCTTGCCCTTTCGCTCTTGATGACTGCAAGGCTGGAAACAGCGGAGGCCTTATATGTAAGTGGTTTTATTGACGAAGTAGTGGATGATAGTGTGCCTTTGCAGGATATTCAGCTCATCAATATGATCTCATCGAAATCTGGGGGAGTATTAGAAGCTTATAAGCATCAACTTCTAGCCAAGTGGGATAAAGAAAGAATAAAAGACAATATTTTAGAGGAAATAAAAAGATGCTCGGTACTATGGGCGCGTGATGAGCACCATGAAGCAGTAGACAAGTTTTTTAACAAGGAATAGAATATGGCAAGAGGGAACAGGCAGAAGCCTGTTCTTTTTTTTGTGGATTTAAAATAGTGATGATGATTCTATCTTCTCTAGTAAGAGCATATGTATGGAGAAACTGATTAAACA
Source organism: Rossellomorea sp. YZS02 (assembly GCF_033963925.1). NCBI lineage: Bacteria > Bacillati > Bacillota > Bacilli > Caryophanales > Bacillaceae > Rossellomorea > Rossellomorea sp. YZS02. The sequence goes on from NZ_JAXBLY010000004.1 coordinate 130,279, forward strand.
GGGGGGATTCAAATGTCTTCAAATAGACAGGATGCCTGGAGCCAGGATGAAGATGTATTGTTAGCCGAAGTGGTACTGCGTCATATCCGTGAAGGGGGCACACAGCTGCAGGCGTTTGATGAAGTAGGAAAAAAACTATCGAGGACTTCCGCGGCATGTGGCTTTAGATGGAACTCGTTTGTACGTAAACAGTATAAGTCAGGTATCGAACTCGCCAAAAAACAAAGAAAGCATTCCAAGAAGCACTCAGCATTATCTAAGACGCTTGAAGGAAAGCCGGAAACCCCCAAGGCAGTGAGCACGGAGGATGCCCCTGAAGCATTCTCAATGGGGAGTATGATCCAATATCTCCAAAAAGCGGAAGAAGCCGTTAGGAATGAAGAGAGAGTCAGGAATGAAAACAGTCAGCTTACTGAACAAATCTCACAGCTTCAGGATAAACTTCAAGGAGCAGAAGAAGAGTTAAGAGAATATGAAGAGAAGTACACCCTCCTCGAAGAAGATCATAAATCTTTATTGGCGATCTTTGAGAAAGCGAGAAAAATGGCTCTCCTCCAAGGAAATGAAGATAAGGTGAAGTTTCAAATGGATAAGAATGGGAATCTGCAAAGGCTGAATAAATGAAGAGAAAAAAGGCTGACTCAAAAATTTGAGCAAGCCTTTTTTGTGTTAACTGATTTTCTGTTCTTTGACACCTGCAGGGAACCAGACATAAGGATTTTCTCCTAGATCTCTTTCCACCTCGTATGTTACAGCTTCAAAGCCCATTTTCTCCCAGAAACCCTGTGATTTGATACGGGAGTTTGTCTTGATCGGTAAGCCAAACTCCTTGGCGAACTCCACCAATGCTTTTCCGTAGCTTTTGTTCTGGTATTTTGGCAATACTTCAAGTTTCCACAACTCCAAATAATTTTGTGGAGGATCGAAATATTGATCAAAACGGGCATTCCGTTGATATAAGCTCATTCTAGCAATTAGGGTATCACCGAAGTAAATTCCATAAAAAGGAGATTCACTATCGTTTTCGATTATATTTGCCTGTAAGTCTTCGAGCATGGAAAGTTCCTGAACACCATATTCTTTAAATTTCTTAAACTCTTCCAGAGTTTTATAATTTACTTTTAGTTTTTCTACTTTAACTGCCATAGTATAACCTCCTATAATGCTTAAAAAATCTGCGGATACGTGACATATCATGTATCCGTTTGCAATGACTCTAAACGTAGAGCACATATTTATTATTATTATATAACAAAAATACAAAAAATTCTGCACTTATTTTAGAAAACGTTTACAATGGAGAAGAAGGAATTCGACGATTTTTGTAGAATTCGTATATTGAACAGATGTGTTCTGTGAAGAAAGGGGAGAGATTGTGCAGAAGATACTAATTGCAAACAGGGGAGAAATCGCTTCGAGGATCATCAAAACATGTAAACAATTAAATATTCAAACAGTCGCGGTTTATTCAGATGCAGATCAGGATATGCCCTTTGTAAAAGACGCGGATGTTGCATACCGCATAGGTGAATCACAAGTGAATCGTTCATACTTGGTAGTGGACAATATACTGGAAATCGCAAAGAAGGAAAAGGTGGATGGCATTCATCCCGGATATGGTCTCTTGTCTGAAAACGCGGACTTTGCCCGTAGGGTGACTGAAGAAGGGATCACCTTTATTGGTCCCGCTCACGACATCATTGACAAGATGGGAGATAAGGTCGAGGCGAGGAAGGTGATGCAGGAAGCATCTGTTCCGGTAGTACCGGGAAGTGCCGGTGGAGTGGAAACGATTGATGCAGCCAAAGCCGTTGCGCTCGAAATAGGCTATCCTGTCATGTTGAAAGCGAGTGGTGGAGGCGGTGGAATCGGTATGATTCGCTGTGAAAATGAGCAAGCGCTCGTTCAAAGCTTTGACTCTACTAAAAACCGTGCTAAAGCTTATTTCGGAAAAGAGGAAGTCTTCCTTGAAAAATGTATTGAGAATGGGAGACACGTAGAGGTGCAAATCTTCGGAGATCACCATGGGAATCTGGTTCATCTTTACGAGCGTAACTGTTCCGTTCAGCGAAGAAATCAGAAAGTGATTGAAGAGTCACCTTCTCCTTCATTATCTCAAGAAACCAAGGAGAAAATGTTTGCATCAGCCGTACAAGCCGGTAAGGCAGTTGGATATACCAATGCAGGAACGGTGGAGTTTATCGTTGACGAAGACGAGAATTTTTATTTCCTTGAAATGAATACACGTCTCCAGGTGGAACATCCCGTCACTGAATCGGTCACCGGACTGGATCTTGTGAAATGGCAGCTGCTCGTGGCGGAAGGGAAACCTCTCCCGTTATGCAAACAGGAGGAAATCCAGAACAACGGCCATGCCATTGAGTTTAGAGTATATGCAGAGGACCCGAAAACCTTCTATCCTTCCCCAGGCCAATTAACAACACTGCAATGGGCAGAGGGTGAGGGGATCCGTATCGACAGCGGATATGAAGAGGGCAACAAGGTTACCCCGTTCTATGATCCGATGATCTCCAAATGTATCATTATGGGTAATGACCGATCGGATGCATTGAATAAAGCAAAGATCTTCTTTGATGGCGTAAAGATTGAAGGGGTCAAGACGAATGTCAGCCTATTCAAGGATATTATTGAAGACAAAGGATTTATTGAAGGATCTTATACCACAAAATGGTTGCAGGACTTTTTAACAGCCAACCACACATAATGAGGGGCGAAATGCTCCATAATCAATTCATACTTAAGAGGAAAACTGGAGGAATCAATCATGAAAGAAATCACATCAACAATGGCCGGAACTGTATTAAATGTATTAGTGGAACAAGGTGGGGAAGTGTCAACCGGTGATACTGTTCTTATGCTTGAATCGATGAAAATGGAGATTCCCGTTGAAGCCGAAGCGGCAGGGAAAGTAACCGAAATAAAAGTGAATATCGGTGACTTTGTTAACGAAGGCGATGTATTACTCGTTATCGAAGGATAAGCGTTTCAACAAGTCAGAAGATCTATTGATCCTCTGACTTTATCGATTTTTATACATTTACATAAAACGACGGAGGGGATATTATGTCGACATCCAAAACGATCATCAATACTCTTGAAGAAACTAGAGACAGAATTGCGTCTGGCGGTCAGCCTAAATATCATGAGAAATTAAAAGAACAGAACAAAATGTTTGTTCGTGATCGTCTTCAACAATTGTTTGATAATGGGGATTATCAAGAAGATGGGATGTTTGCCAACAATAAGGCGGAAGATTTACCTGCCGATGGGGTTGTCACCGCCATCGGGAAAGTGGGAGGGCAGACTGTTTGCGTCATGGCCAATGATTCCACTGTAAAGGCTGGTTCCTGGGGTGCGAGAACGGTAGAGAAAATCATACGGATCCAAGAGACTGCTCTTAACTTAAAGGTACCTATCTTCTATTTGGTGGACTCTGCGGGGGCGCGTATCACCGATCAATTGGATATGTTCCCGAATCGACGCGGTGCAGGAAAAATATTTCATAATCAAGTTAAGATGTCCGGAATGGTTCCACAAATCTGTGTCCTGTTCGGACCATCTGCTGCCGGTGGGGCGTACATTCCTGCTTTCTGTGATATCGTCATCATGGTGGATGGCAATGCGTCCATGTATCTTGGATCCCCGCGGATGGCAGAAAAAGTAATCGGTGAGAAAGTGACACTCGAAGAAATGGGTGGTGCAAGAATGCATTGTACCGTCAGTGGTTGCGGGGACCTTCTTGCAGCGTCCGAAGAAGAAGCGATCGAGGAAGCGAAGAGATACTTAAGTTATTTCCCGGCGAATTATCAGCACAAGCCACAGGTGGTAGATGGAGTTGCTCCTAAACATGAAAAACTGTTGGAAGATATCATCCCGGAACATCAAAATGCGCCATTCAACATGTATGATTGCATCGACACTTTGATTGATGAAGGAAGCTTCTTTGAGATGAAGAAACTCTTCGCTCCCGAACTGATCACAGGTTTCGGACGAATGGACGGGAAGGTAGTAGGGATCATTGCCAACCAACCGAAAGTGAAAGGTGGGGTCCTTTTCCATGACTCGGCCGACAAGGGCGCTAAATTCATCCAATTATGTGACGCGTTCCATATACCGTTACTATTCCTCGCTGATGTGCCCGGGTTCATGATCGGGACAAAAGTGGAAAGAGCGGGGATTATCAGACATGGTGCCAAGCTGATAGCCGCCATGAGCTCCGCAACCGTTACGAAAATTTCTGTCATTGTCAGAAAGGCTTATGGAGCCGGTTTATATGCCATGGCTGGCCCGGCATTCGACCCTGACGTGTGCATCGCCCTCCCGACTGCACAAATCGCTGTAATGGGACCTGAAGCAGCGGTGAATGCTGTTTACTCCAATAAGATTCAGGCCATTGAAGATCCTAAGGAAAGAATTCAGTATGTCCAGGAGAAACAGAAAGAATATAAAGAGCATATAGACATATACAAGTTGGCATCTGAATTAATAGTAGATGAAATTACAGCTCCGAATGAATTACGTTCTGTATTGATTCAGCGTTATAAACTTTATGAATCAAAGGATGTACGTTTCAGTGAAAGGAAACATCCTGTATATCCTGTCTAATGTAGTGAAAGAAAGGGTCCGTTCTTTTTGGAACGGGCCCTTTTTATAAAGGTGATTGATTCTTTTAGCCTATACGTTTTCTTCATGAGGGAAATTTGGTAAAATGTTCATAAATGAAGCAGGAGAAGGGGTCTTTATGAGAATAGGAATCTTAGGAGGAGGAGCGGTTGGTCTTTTGATTGCCGGGTATTTGGGCCAATCATTCGATGTCACCCTTATTGTGAGGAGAGAATCACAGGCTCGCTCGCTGAATCATAACGGAGTAACTATACTTAAAAATGGATCTACCATCAATACCAGGGTCACTTCGGTCAATCAGATCGAGTCAGTTCAGGAATTTGACCTTGGGATTGTAGCTGTTAAGGGGTATGATCTCTTCTCACTTAGAGAGACTCTCTTCAAATTTAGTGCAGAACGTCCCCTTATGTTTGTCCAAAATGGGATAGGACATATCGAGTGGGTGAAATCATTACCCCATCATCATTTGATAGCGGGTTCGGTCGAGCATGGGGCAATGAAAGAAAATGATGTCACTGTACATCATTTAGGGGAAGCAGGGATTAATATTGCATTAATTAGAGGGAATTGGGGTGTGATGCAAGAAGTAGTATCACAGAGTGTCCATTCATTTCCCTTTTCAATCCAACCTGACTTCGAAAAAATGCTCCTGACCAAATTATTCGTCAATGTATGTATCAATCCATTGACAGCCCTGACCGGTGTAACGAACGGTAAACTGGTCGAAAATTCATTTTTTCAGCATTTACAAAGGGATGTATTCAAAGAGTTGATGCTCTTGTTCCCTCAAATGGACGAAGTCATATCGTTTAATAAAGTAGTCGATATCTGCAGGAATACATATTTGAATAAATCTTCCATGTTGAAGGATATTGAGTCGGGAAGAGAAACGGAAATCGAATCGATCTTAGGCGTACTTCTGGATAAAGCAGAAGAAGAACACCATTTTGTACCCAACATGAATGTACTTTACAGATTAGTTAAAGGAATAGAAAGAGAAGGTCTGGGGGGATAAAATGGCGTCCGTTTTTTCTACAATCATAGCCATTTTCGTTATGATTCCATTTTTGGGATATTTCATTAGTTTTATTCTTGCAAAGGAGATCATGAAGAGTCATCGGAAAGCGGTGCATATCGCCATCGATATAACCACCTTTCTATTAATTGTCTCTGTTCACTTTATTGTCATAGCCATTTGGCAGACATCGTACCTGTGGCTCATTTTTATAGTGGTTTGTTCCATCGGGGTACTGTTTGCCCTTATGTATTGGAAGGCAAAAGGTGAGATACATTATCCCAAAGTATTGAGAGGCTTCTGGAGAGTCAACTTCCTCTTGTTTTTCACTGCGTATATCACATTGATGATCACCGGCCTCATCCTTAGAATTCTTGAATTGAATTAAAATTAACAGGCAGGATTTTTCCTTTTCCTTATGTGGAATGATATACTCATCGTTAGGATATAAAGAGCTAGAAAAGGAGTCAATCACATGGATTTGGAAAGCTTAAACATTCCTGCAATCAATCTGTTTGCATCTAAATATTTAAACCAAGAAGAGCCTGTCACTTCTTTTTTTCACTATAATATCAACATGCCCTCAGTTTACCAGGACCGTATGAAAGACCTTCAATCGCGACAATTCCCTAGAGAAGGACTGACAACCTGTATTTCCTCTTATATGGAAGGGTTGCCTACGTCCGATAAAGTGGAAGAATCCCTTGGGAAATTGAGGGATGATGCAGTTACCGTCGTAGCCGGGCAACAGGCTGGCCTTATGAGCGGTCCCCTCTACACGATACATAAAATCATTTCAGTCATTCAATTAGCGAGGCAGCAGGAAGCAGAATTAAAACATCCGGTTGTCCCGGTTTTTTGGATTGCCGGAGAAGATCACGATTATCAAGAAGTGAATCATATATTCGTTGAAAAAGGAACGAAGCTTGAGAAGGTTGGGTATCCTGAAAGGGTACTGGAAAAAAAGATGACCTCTCACATCACGTATACAAAGTCGGTGATGAAGGATTGGGCTGGTGACATCATGACCGTTCTAGGTGAGACGGAGTATTCAAAAGAAATGCTGAAAGAACTCAATAAGATGATAGACGAGGAACAAACGATCGTTCGCTTTTTTGCGCATTTTGTCATGAGTTTATTTAAAGATTTCGGACTGCTGGTCATTGATTCGTCTTATCCTCCCCTCAGAAGACTTGAAGGGTCGCATTTTCATCATTTGATTGAAAGCAGTAAGTCAATAACAGATGCTGTACTGGAACAACAAAGAGTCATTCAGGAGAGTGGATTCGGCACTCAATTGGAAATATCCCCTGATGCCGCCAATCTTTTTCTACAGATTCAGAACGAAAGGGCGCTGCTGGATAGAGATGGTGAAGTGTTCATTGAGAAAAGTAGCAATAAGATATTTTCTTCAGCCGAGTTGCTGACCATTCTAGAGAATAATCCTGAATCATTTAGTAATAATGTCGTTACAAGGCCATTGATGCAGGAGTGGTTATTCCCGAGTCTCGCATTTATTGCAGGTCCGGGCGAAATTGCATACTGGGGGGAATTGAAGAAGGCATTTGAACATGTGGATTTAAAGATGCCTCCTGTTGTGCCCCGATTAAACATCACGATAGTGGAAAGGGACATCCAAAAAAGGATGCAGGAACTCCAGTTGACGCTTGAAGGAGTCCTTACAGAAGGAGTAACGACTGCCAGGGATGCTTTTTGGAAGACTCTTGAACGTCCGGGACTTGAGAAGGAAATGAACGAAATCCAGGAGGAACTCACTCGTAAATATGAGGAAATCTTGAAACAATCCATTTCGATTGATCAAGGGCTGGCCCCCATTATCGAAAAGAATCTGGAGTTCCATCATAATCAGTTCAATTATTTACGCAAAAAGATAGAGAAAGCGCTGAAAGATAAGCACTCATTAACGTTCTCTCAATTTATGAAAGTAGAAAACAGTATCAGGCCCAATGAAGGACCTCAGGAAAGAACCTGGAATATCCTCTATTTCTTAAATAAGTACGGCCCAGATTTCGTGAAAGATCTGACTCTTCAAGATTTTACGTTTGATGGAGCGCATAAAGTGATATATATATGATCCATTAATATAAAAAAGGACCCAATTCGTTGTAAAGTGCGAATTAGGTCCTTTTTCTGTTGGATATTGACAAATTATTCAACCGGAAAATTGTCTGGAAAAGCAGGAAAAAGACTAATGAAAAAAAGAGGGAATATTATGCAAGAAAAGAATATAGAAAAGAGTGGAGAAAAGTGGGGGGATGTGGTACATTTGTGTTAGAAAGTGGGGGCAGTGCATATGTTCATGGGCGAATATCAACATAACATTGATAATAAAGGCCGTTTAATTGTACCTGCCAAGTTCCGTGAACACCTCGGTGATTCATTTGTCATCACCAGGGGGCTTGACCAGTGCTTGTTTGGTTACCCTATGGATGAATGGCGTTCATTAGAGGAAAAGCTTAAAGCCCTGCCACTGACTAAGAAAGATGCCCGTGCCTTCACCAGATTTTTCTTCTCGGGAGCAACAGAGAGTGAACTGGATAAAACGGGCAGGGTGAATATTCCTGCTACACTTGTGAATTATGCACATTTGGATAAAGAATGCATTATTTTAGGAGTTTCCAATCGAATTGAGATTTGGAGTAAATCATTATGGGAAGACTATTTCACACAATCTGAAGATTCATTCGCTGAACTTGCAGAGAATATGGTAGGGTTCGATATTTAGCCCGCCACAAAACGTTCGATTGGAAAGGTGAATTCAACATGTTTAAACATACAACTGTATTATTGAAAGAGACCGTAGACGGTCTGGATATTAAAAAAGATGGAGTATATGTAGATTGTACGCTAGGCGGTGCAGGGCACAGTGAATATCTTGTCAGTCAGCTATCGCCAGAAGGTCGTCTGTATTGCTTTGATCAGGATGAAACAGCCATCAACCATGCGAAAGAAAAACTTTCTGCTTATCAGGACAGAGTGACATTCGTCCAATCAAATTTCAGGCATATCAAAGAAGAACTTGAACAACTCGGAGTACATAGTGTGGATGGGATTTTATACGATCTTGGTGTTTCATCACCTCAACTGGATACTCCAGAAAGAGGGTTTAGTTATCACCATGATGCGCCTCTTGACATGAGGATGGATTTACAAGGGGAAGTAACGGCCTTTGATGTGGTTAATCATTGGTCCTTTGAGGATTTGGTCCGGATCTTTTATCGATATGGAGAAGAAAAGTTCTCGAAGCAAATCGCCAGAAAGATCGAAGCGGCCCGTGAAGTGAAAGCGATTGAAACCACTGGGGAACTTGTGGAATTGATCAAGGATGGGATTCCGGCACCCGCTAGGCGAAAGGGTGGCCATCCAGCCAAGAGAGTGTTTCAAGCAATCCGTATTGCCGTGAATGATGAGCTTGGAGCTTTCGAAGATTCCTTGGAGCAGGCAATAGGGCTTCTGCATAAGGGTGGAAGGGTGAGTGTCATTACGTTCCATTCCCTGGAAGACAGGATTTGTAAGACGATGTTCAAGGAGAAAGCGTCAGGACCTGACCTGCCTCCAGGTTTACCTATTATTCCTGAGGGTTATGAAGCGGAACTTAAACTGATTACGAGAAAACCGATCCTGCCTGGCGAAGAAGAATTAGAAGAAAATAATCGTGCCAGGTCAGCTAAATTGAGAATCGCAGAAAAAAATATATAAAAAGAAGGAAACAGGAGGGAGAATTTTGAGTAACTTAGCCAGAAATTACGAGCAGCAAAAAGTGGAGAAATCTTATCAGTCCGTTCAAGCCAAACCACAAAGACTGAATGAGGGAAGAAGGTCCGTTGTCACACCGGGTGAAAAAATCCTTGTGGCCATATTCGCCATGGTGTTTTGTTTCTTGGCCGTTCAAATCGTATCGACACAGGCCGCCATCTATGATGTCAACAAAGAGGTTCAGCACGTTGAAACCACCATTGAAAAACAGGAAAAGGCCAACAATGACCTGAAACTTCAAGTGAGTGAATTGAGTACGTATGAACGTATTCTTGAAAAGGCGAAGGAACTTGGACTTAACTTGAAAGAAAAGAATGTTAAGGTTGTTGAACAATAATGAAAAAGAGACCAAGTATGAACATAGGGGCAGCCATCCTTTTCGGGATTTTCGGCTTGCTCTTTTTTGTATTAATGGTCCGCTTTGTCACCATTCAGGTCACTGGGGAAGCGGAAGGAAAAGTCCTGGCATCACAGGCGGCAAAAAAATATATTAAAAGTCATATTCTAGAAGCGCATAGAGGAACAATCTTTGACGGTAAAGGGGAGGTCATTGCAGAGGATACATCTGCGTATACCCTGGTTGCTATACTTGACCCAAGCATCACGAGTGATCCGAAAAAACCGAAGCACGTGACCGACCCGGAAAAAACGGCCAAAGTTCTCGCTGAATATCTTGATATGAAGGAGAGCGAGATTTATGACCGTTTAAATAAAAAAGGACCTTATCAAGTAGAATTCGGTGCTCCCGGGAGAGACCTATCACATCAGAAAATGCTTGAAATCAAGGAAGAAGATCTTCCAGGTGTAACGTTCAGGAAGGAAGCGAAACGATTTTATCCTAACGGCTCTTTTGCTTCACATCTGATCGGATTCGCACAAAAAACGACGGACGATGACGGTGATTCCACAACAATTGGGAAAATGGGAGTCGAAGCAAGCTTCAATGATGTGTTAAAAGGGAAAGATGGTTCTGTTGCATATAAGAGTGATGTATGGGGATATCTCCTGCCGAATGCAGATGAACATGTGACTCCACCCGAGGATGGGGATGACCTTTATCTGACCATCGATAAGAAGATTCAAACATTTCTTGAAGAGGCAATGAATGAAGTCCAAAAAAAATATAAGCCGAAGAAAATGTTTGCGATCGTATCCGACCCGAAGACGGGAAAGATTCTCGCTATGTCACAAAGACCTACTTTTCACCCGGACACAAGAGAGGGACTCTTGGATAACTGGACCAATATCATCGTTGAAGACACCTATGAGCCCGGGTCGACGATGAAATCCTTCTCTCTGGCTGCAGCGGTGAATGAAGGAAAGTTCAATCCCAATGAAACCTATGAATCTGGTAAGTTCTATGTGGAAAATGTTCCAAATCCAATCCGGGATCACAATGGCGGAGAAGGGTGGGGGACAATTTCGTACTTGGAAGGCGTCCAAAGGTCCTCCAATGTTGCATTTGCGAATCTCCTTGATAAAATCGGCTTTAAAAAATATGAGGATTACCTACATGATTTTGGATTCGGTGAGGCGACGGATGTAGGGTTACCAAACGAAGCTTCAGGTTCTATCCTTTATCATTATCCGATTGAAAAATACACGACCATCTTTGGTCAGGGAACAACTGTGACACCTCTTCAAATGGTACAGGCTGAGTCAGCGATTGCGAATAATGGGAAAATGATGAAACCTTATGTCATTTCCAAAATCGTGGATCCCAATACGAAAAAAGTGATCAAAGAAACAAAGCCCGAAGTTTCCGGAAGTCCCATTTCGAAAGAAACAGCGATCAAGACGAGGGAATACCTGGAGACGACTGTCACATCTGAACATGGTACAGGGCAAAAGTTTGCGATAGAAGGATATCGAGTTGGTGGAAAATCGGGATCAGGACAAATCCCTGATCCCGCAAATGGCAGGTATATGGTGGGTAAAGAAAATTATCTCTTCTCCTTTATGGGGATGGCTCCCATCGATGATCCTCAGTTAATTGTTTACGTAGGGGTACAGCAGCCTGAGTTGGAGCCGACTGAAATCGGCTCTGATCCGGTATCGGCGGTTTTCAATCCTGTCATGCAAAACAGCTTAAAGTACCTGAATATCAAACCTCAGGAAAAAGTGAGCCTGAAAAAACAGTCACTGCCTGATACGAGGGAAATGAGCCTGGAAGAAGCGAAAAAAGATCTTGAAAAAGCAGGGGTCACTCCTATCGTAGTCGGGAATGGTTCCCAGGTGGTCAAACAGCTGCCTCAAGGTGGAAACGCCATCCTTGAAGGCGAAAGGGTCGTCATTAAAACAGACGGCGACATGACCATTCCGGATATGAAAGGGTGGTCTGTGAGAGATGTCTTCAAGGTAGCCAATATCGCCGGTTTAAAGATGAATATGGTCGGAAATGGTTTTGCTGTCAGTCAAAACATTCAGCCTGGGGCAAAGGTTAAGAAAAATGAGCCCCTTGTCATCAACTTCAAGACTCCTGAAGAAGAATCTGCCCAGGTAGCGGATGATGAACAGCCAGTAAACGAATAATGAAGGGATGACTAATGCATGAGACATCCCCCACCTTAGCTGCGTGCATAATTGAGGCTAGGGATATGGGGGTTGCTCATCAAAGTCACCCTTTTATTTTTTCTTCTCTCCCCGCAAGTAGAACTGCCTACACCATCACGAGTCTTTCATTGATTTCAAACATACCCCAATAAGTCCAAGCATATAATGGAACGAGCCATAGAAGGGGAGGTTCCATTTGTGAAAAGAGTATCCAATGTAACGGTAAGGAAAAGGTTGGCTGCAGCGCTTATAGTAGGAGTCCTTGTTTTCTCCATCATAGATATAAGGCTTGGGTATGTTCAGTTTTTTAAAGGGGACTGGCTTACCGGCTTAGCGAAAGACTCTTGGAGTCGAAATATCCCATTTCAACCTGAACGGGGAAAAATAGTAGACCGTAATGGAGTTGAGCTTGCCGGGAATCAAAGTGCACCGACGATCTTTGTCGTTCCACGGCAGATCACAGACCCACAAGGGACAGCAGATAAACTGGCGGCCGTCCTTAATATTTCAGTAGAATCTGCATATAAATATGTAACACAGAAAGCCAATATGGTGTTGATTAAGGAAGCCAGAAAGATTTCATATGATAAAGCAAAAGAAGTAAGGGACCTCAATCTAAAGGGAGTCTATTTAGGAGAGGATTCTAAGCGTTATTATCCTTACGGAAGCTATTTATCCCATGTCCTTGGATTCGCAGGGATTGATAATCAGGGACTGATGGGACTTGAACTTTCATACGATGAAGAGCTTAGTGGAGATAAAGGGTATGTTAAATTTTTCTCAGACGCAAAAGGAAAGAGAATGCCAGATATGGCGGATGACTTTGAAAAACCTGAAAATGGATTGGATCTGAAATTAACGATTGATACCAAAGTGCAAACCATCGTGGAGCGGGAATTGGACATCGCCGAGGCGACTTATAATCCCGATGGCATCATCGCCATCGCCATGAATCCAAACAATGGTGAAATACTGGCCATGTCGAGCAGGCCGACGTTTGACCCGGCTAACTTTCGAAATGTCCCCCAAGAGATTTATAACCGGAATCTGCCGATTTGGAGTACCTATGAGCCGGGCTCCACGTTCAAGATCATTACTCTGGCAGCGGCGCTGGAAGAGAAGAAGGTCGACCTCTATAAAGAAACGTTCCATGATCCTGGTCACATTGAAGTGGCTGGATCGACCCTTCACTGCTGGAAGCGCGGTGGGCACGGCACGCAAACATTTCTGGAAGTCGTACAGAATTCATGTAACCCGGGATTTGTCGAACTGGGACAGAGGCTAGGGAAAGAGAAACTCTTCGAATATATCCATAATTTTGGATTTGGTGAAAAGACGGGCATCGATCTTCAAGGAGAGGGAAAGGGTATTCTGTTCAATCTTGATCGGGTGGGACCAGTAGAGCAAGCGACGACAGCATTTGGTCAAGGTGTGGCTGTTACCCCGATTCAGCAAGTAGCAGCGGTATCTGCAGCTGTAAACGGAGGCGTATTGTATCAGCCTTACATTGCAAAAGAGCTAATTGATCCTGCAACGGGAGAAGTTGTGATGAGAAAGACACCGCAAATCAAGGATAGGGTCATTTCAGAAGAGACTTCCAAGCAGATCCGCGAAGCGCTGGAAAGTGTCGTTGCCAAAGGCAGCGGTAAGAAAGCATATGTAGATGGTTACCGGGTAGGGGGAAAGACAGGAACAGCCCAGAAAGCCAAAGATGGTAAATATCTTGAAAATAATCACATCGTTTCCTTTATGGGAGTAGCACCTATGGATGATCCAGAAATTGTCGTGTACGTAGCAGTGGATAATCCGAAGGGGACGATTCAATTCGGTGGTGTCGTCGCCGCCCCGATTGGTGGAAGTATCATTGGTGATAGTCTGGAAGCAATGGGAGTACCGAAACGAAAAGGTCAAATTGAAAAAGAAATGACGTGGACGGACACTCCTCTGATTGAAACACCTGATTTGGTGGGGTTGACGAAAAATGAACTTCAGGAGCAACTCGTTAACCTTGACCTGGATGTAAGCGGAAACGGGGAAAAAGTGGTAAGTCAGTCTCCCGATCCCGGGGTGAAAATCAAACAAGGATCCAAAGTGAGGGTTTATCTTTCAGAATAGTCATGCGGAAAATCTACATGTGCTACCCTTGTCATCTATCCCGGGGATTTGATTTGAAAATGTCCCCGGGAACTTATAAGGCAAGTACGTAAATCAATAAAGTTATCGAACTAAGTTAAAAGGTTGATAGCTTTCATACGTATTTTTTTGTAAAATATAAAAAGGTTGCTTTCTACCTGTGAGGAGTTGAAAAGATGAGATTGCACACTTTGCTGGAAGTACTACCGTTTTTCTCAGTACAGGGTGAAGGGAATCCAGCTATTTCAAACATCGCGAACCACCATAAAAAAGTGAAGAATGGTGATTTATTTATCTGTATCAATGGATTAGAGGTTGATAGCCACTCGCTTTCCGGGGTGGCCGAAAAAAATGGTGCAGCAGCCATCCTTGCAGAGAGGACACTTGATGCAGACATTCCCGTCATTATTGTTCCTGATACGAAGAAAGCGATGGCCATATTAGCAGACTATTTCTATAAACAACCCTCCCACCAGCTTCTCTTGGTCGGGGTGACAGGAACAAACGGAAAAACCACGACCACCCATCTAATTGATCAGGTTTTCACCCAGAGCGGGATGAAGACCGGTTTAATCGGAACCATGCATATTAAAGTGGGTGATGAGTTGGAAGTCAGCCATAACACGACTCCTGACAGTTTAACCCTTCAACGGACATTTAGGCGATTTTGTGATAAAGGGGTGCGATCCGCCATCATGGAGGTTTCTTCCCATGCACTGGATCAAGGGCGTGTACACGGCTGCGACTATGATATCGCAGTGTTTACAAACCTCTCCCAGGATCACCTGGATTATCACAAGTCCATGGATGATTATCGGAACGCGAAAGGCTTATTGTTTTCCCAATTAGGGAATACTTATTTTAAGAAATCCCCTAAATACGCCATTATTAATAAGGATGACGAAGCAGCAGATTACTTTATCCGGTCCACAGCCGCCCACGTACTTACATATGGTCTCCATTCTTCGGCTGACTTTTTTGCTAAGGATTTGGTGCTCGGGGCAACCGAGTCCGTATTCACACTTGTGTCCCCATTCGGGGAATGGGAGATGGTTTTAAAGTATGCTGGGAAATTCAATGTTTACAATGCACTTGCTGCCTTAGCTACAGCGTTCGCTGCGGGCATACCGATCGAAGATAGTATAAGGAGCCTTGAGAAGGCAAAAGGGGTCAGGGGGCGATTTGAAACGGTTTCTGAGGGTCAGCCTTTTTCAGTCATCATTGATTATGCACATACCCCGGATGGATTGAAAAACGTACTCGAAACCACCCGGACGATCACAAACGGCAAAGTGATAGTAGTCGTCGGTTGTGGAGGGGACAGGGATAGGATCAAAAGGCCTATTATGGCGGAAATCGCGTGTGATTACGGAGATTATGCGATTTTCACCTCTGATAATCCCAGGACAGAGGATCCCGTGAGTATATTAAAAGATATGGAATCGGGAGTGTTCGGTAAACAATACCAATTGATCATTGATCGTAAAGAAGCGATCAAGGAAGCGTTGAATCTTGCACAACCTGGAGATGTGGTGTTGATTGCCGGGAAGGGTCATGAAACGTATCAGATCATAGGAAACGATGTGTTCGATTTTGATGATCGGGAAGTTGCGAGAAACTTCATCAAGGGGATGTGAAAATGCTTTTTTATGATGAAGTGAAGAGATTGTTTCCAGATACCAAAGGAATTCACTTGCCGGGATTTACGTTTTTAATAGTTTCTAATTCAACTAGTATGACGATGGAGAAGGGACTTTATGTCCCTTTTAGTGATGAAATCGATCTTTTAAAGAGTATTGAAATGGGTGCGATCGCTTCCCTATGGCGGAAAGATGATCCCATTCCATCTTATGTTCCGAATCACTTTCCATTATTTATGGTTGATGATGTATACCTGGCTTATGTACACTTACTAGAGAATTACAAACAAAATTACAATCAAGAAAAGTGGGAAATTATGACGAAGTTTATATTTACTAATGAATCTAATTATCAAGCAGTGGATTTATCCTTGAACGAATCCTCTCATGAGCTGGATACGACAAAAGAAAAAGGAGGGGAATAGCCATGATGGAACAAGTGATACTTTTTACGATAATCATGTCATTTTTAATAACCGTACTGCTTGCCCCTGTGTTTATTCCTTTCCTCAGAAGATTGAAGTTTGGACAAAGCATCCGGGATGAAGGTCCGCAGTCACACCAGAAAAAGACCGGAACACCGACGATGGGCGGGATCGCGTTCCTGGTTTCGATTGTCATTACAACATTTGTCATGACTGGGAAATACTCTGATCCTGGCCCCGAGACATATTTAATGATCATGGTCACCGTAGGTTTCGGATTATTGGGATTTTTGGACGACTTTATTAAAGTCGTGATGAAACGGAATTTGGGATTGACTTCCAAGCAGAAACTGCTCGGTCAAATTATTATTTCGGTTATTTTTTATCTCATCTTTAAGCAGAATGACTTTCCGACCACGGTGTCGATTCCATTAACGGATTTTTCCATTGAATTAGGATGGTTTTACTGTGTATTTATCATCTTTTGGCTGGTCGGATTCTCAAACGCTGTCAACTTGACGGATGGTCTGGACGGACTCGTATCCGGAACGAGTGCGATTGCCTTTGGAGCACTGGCCGTGCTTGCATGGAGCCAATCGCAATATGATGTTGCCATCTTCGGTGTGGCGGTTGTGGGAGCGGTCCTGGGCTTTCTCGTATTTAATGCCCATCCTGCCAAAGTATTCATGGGGGATACTGGATCTCTTGCACTGGGTGGGGCGATCGCAGCGATTGCCATCCTGACCAAGCTTGAAATCATTCTAATCCTTATTGGAGGGGTTTTCGTAATCGAAACTCTTTCCGTGATCTTACAGGTCGCATCCTTTAAAACAACAGGAAAGCGGATCTTCAAGATGAGCCCTTTGCATCATCATTATGAATTGGTCGGATGGAGTGAGTGGCGTGTCGTCGTTACTTTTTGGACGGTGGGATTGCTGTTTGCCGTATTGGGAATCTATATCGAGGTGTGGTTATAAATGAAAAATACAACGAAATTCAAACATAAAAAAGTATTGGTATTAGGATTGGCAAAAAGTGGGGTAAGTGCTGCCTCTCTCCTACATAAGTTAGAAGCATTTGTAACGGTGAATGACCAAAAGCCTTTGTCAGAGAACCCTGAGGCGCAGGGACTCCTGCAGGAAGGGATCAAAGTCATATGTGGAAGTCACCCCATAGAGCTGATGGATGAGGGGTTTCAATATGTAATCAAGAATCCTGGAATCCCATACCATAATCCATTGATAAAAAAAGCAATGGAAAAGAATATTCCTATCTTAACCGAGGTGGAACTCGCTTATTTGATTTCTGAAGCAGAAATGATCGGGATCACGGGGACAAATGGAAAAACGACAACGACCACTCTCCTATTCGAAATGTTGAGGGAGGATAACCAAAAGCCACTAATAGCAGGGAATATTGGTACCGTCGCTTCTGAGGTTGCACAGAAAGCAAAAAAAGACGAGAAAATGGTAGTTGAACTTTCTTCCTTCCAACTGATGGGGATAGAGGAATTCGCTCCTCATATTGCGATTATTACAAATCTCTATGATGCTCATCTTGATTATCATGGGGACTTGACAGAATATTGGAAAGCGAAATCCAATATTACAAAAAATCAAACCGAAAATGATTATCTGATCATCAATGGGGACCAGGAGCATGTACATAAAGCGATAAGCTTTACAAAAGCTCAGGTGATACTCTTCTCAACACAAAAAGTAGTACAAGGAGGAGCCTATATTAAAGATCGGGCGATTTATTTCAAGGAGGAACGTGTCGTTGAACTGGACTCAATCGTCCTGCCTGGCGCTCATAACCTTGAAAATATCCTTTGTGCCGTTGTGGCTTGTAAAATCTATGGTGTATCCAATGACAGTATCAAGAAGGTACTGAGTACGTTTGGAGGAGTGAAACACCGCACCCAATTCGTCAAGGAAGTAAAGGGGATTAAATTCTATAATGATTCTAAAGCAACGAACAGCCTGGCGACGAAAAGCGCCCTTGATGCATTTAACTCTCCTACCATATTGCTGGCGGGAGGGTTGGACCGGGGGAATGAATTCGATGACCTGATACCTTACCTGTCCAATGTTAAAACGTTGATCACCTTTGGGGAAACGTCAGCTAAGCTCGTGAAGACAGGAGAAGCAGCAGGGATACAAACCATCATTCCTGTCGATAATGTTGAAAAGGCAGTTCCGGTTGCTTATGAGCACGCAAAGGAAGGGGATATCGTATTGTTATCCCCGGCATGTGCGAGTTGGGATCAATATCGTACTTTTGAACAACGTGGTGACATTTTTATCGAGGCCGTGCATAAGCTTTAAAGAGGGCTTGTCTATATAGAGCATCGATACTTAACCATTTTAGACATCAGGATTAGATTTCATTGCTCGAACGGCTCTAAATTTGTCAATTCGAGGTGTTTACGCTTGCCTTTAAAAAAATCGACTCCCGATTTTATTCTCATTATGGTTACACTCACTTTACTTGCCATTGGTTTGATCATGGTGTACAGTGCCAGCGCCGTTTGGGCCGATTACAAATTCGATGATTCCTTTTTCTTTGCAAAAAGGCAGGTGCTCTTTGCTGGTGTGGGATTAGTTGCCATGTTCTTCATCATGAACGTAGAGTACTGGACATGGAGAAAATGGTCAAAAGTCATTATTATCGTTTGTTTCGTTCTTCTTGTCCTGGTATTAATACCCGGTATAGGCGTATTGAGGAATGGTTCAAGAAGCTGGATAGGGGTCGGTGCCTTTTCAATTCAGCCTTCCGAGTTCATGAAACTGGCCATGATTGCTTTCCTGTCAAAGTATTTATCTGAGAATCAAAAGTACATTACTTCTTTTAGAAAAGGAGTCCTGCCTGCACTGTTGCTCGTCTTTACAGCTTTTGGAATGATTATGCTGCAGCCGGATTTAGGAACAGGTACTGTAATGGTCGGGACTTCCGTTGTAATGATTTTTATATCAGGGGCAAGGATAAAACATTTCGTAGGCCTTGGAATGATCGGTTTGTTGGGGTTTGTGGGGCTCGTCATTTCTGCACCCTACAGGATTAAACGGATAACCTCCTTCTTGGACCCCTGGCAGGACCCGTTAAACAGTGGATTCCAAATTATTCAATCCTTATATGCAATAGGGCCGGGAGGTTTATTCGGCTTAGGACTGGGTCAGAGCAGACAGAAGTTTTTCTACTTACCGGAACCACAAAATGACTTTATATTTGCCATTCTGGCAGAGGAACTCGGATTTATTGGGGGAACTTTGGTACTGATCCTATTTTCATTAATCTTATGGAGGGGTATCAGGATCGCGTTGGGTGCACCCGACTTGTTTGGAAGCTTTCTCGCTTTAGGAATCGTATCCATGATTGCCATACAGGTGATGATCAATGTAGGGGTAGTAACAGGGCTGATGCCCGTGACGGGAATCACATTGCCATTCCTTAGCTACGGGGGATCATCTTTGACGCTTATGCTCATGGCTGTTGGAGTCCTGTTAAATATCAGCCGCTACACGAGGAATTAACGTTTCATAATAGAGATTGACGAGAGAAACAGAATGGTAGAAGTGGAGAGCGATCCATAAAGATCGTTTTCTTGCTCCTCCCGTTGTACTCGTCGGTCTCTATTTTTCTGATTGTGAAATAAAACAAATAAATTCCAAGTATTTAAAGAAATAACGATAGGATATTCAAAGAAGGGATGTTACAATAAATTACATATACGTAATTCATAATAATCATACCTTTTCAAAATAAAGGAGAGTTTGTTACTTTTGTTAACCAAAACTTTTACAATTCAATGACATGCATTCATAATGCTTCAATTGTTGTTTAAAATAGGGTCCAAGAGTGAATTACATAAGGTGGCCATCTTTTTAGAAAGTGAATGAACGTACATATGCTAAAAGTGGTATGAACAATCCATCTTAGCGAATCCTGTCATCAGAGGATAAGAAGACTTGTTGTCACCGGGTAACACTTATTAACAATTATTCTGTTTCAAACAAAGGTTTATGGCAGAAAACGTTCTGTTCCTCTTTCAACAAGTGATGCCTTCGTATAAAATAGGGGGTATCCCAATATAAAGAGTACTTTCATTATAAGACGAGATGAGTATATCTTATCCATGACATAATGAATCAAAAGTGAAATTGAGGAGAACGAAATGAAAAAAGAAAATGTTGTTTCCATTGAAGATCGAATTCCTAAATTAAAACAACACCGAAAAAAGAAGGCAAATCGCAGACTTATGTTATTACTTTCTTTATTCTTCCTGATGATTTTGTCGGTTGTTTATTTTCAATCGCCCCTTAGTCATGTGAAGACGGTGGATGTTAATGGGAATGAACTGATTTCTAATAAGAAAGTTCTTCAAGAAAGTGGAATTGACAGTGGCATGAATGTTTGGAGTGTAAACAAAGATAAGACCGTGGAACAATTAAAGAAGCTGCCCGAAGTGAAGGATGCGAAGGTTGAACTGACATTCCCGAATTCTTACGAAATAACCATTCATGAATATGATAAGAAAGCGTACCTCTCTAAGGGGAACAAATTCTTTGTCATATTATCGAATGGAAAGGTCCTGGATAAAGGGACCGGGGCGGTACCCGTCGATGCTCCCCTATTAAGGGGATTCGAAGAAGATAAAGTCCTGGTCAAAATGGTGAAGGAATTAGGCGAGCTACCAGATGAAGTTCAACATCTCATTTCAGAGATCAATCTCGTCCCTAAGAAAACAGATCAATATCATTTGACTCTATTTATGAACGATGGGTTCGAAGTGAGTGCAACCATTCGAAGTTTCTCTGAGAAAATGGTGCATTATCCTTCGATTGTCAGTCAATTAGATCCTGAAGTTAAAGGGGTCATTGATTTAGAGGTTGGTTCTTATTTCAGAGCATACGAAACGGAAGGTGAACAAAGCAATGAAGAGGATGAGGGTGAGAGGTAAGCACGTGATCCTCTCTCTTGTGTGTCTGGTTTTGGGTTTCATCCTTGCTTTTTCATTCAGTCTGGCAAACACAGAACAAGCAGAACTTGGGAATCGGACGAATGGTCAATGGAAACAGGAAGAAGCATTAAGAGATCAAATCCTGGAGTATCAGCAGAAGAACAATCAGCTGCAGGAAAAGCTTTATGAGAAACAGGAGAAGATCGGGAATATGGAGAAAGAATTTTCTAAAGAGAAACAAATTTATTTTAATTTGGCAGAAGATGCCGAGAAGTATCGAATGTACCTGGGCAAGACGAAAGTGAAAGGTCCGGGTGTAACCGTTACTTTATCAGATGCCCAGTATGATCCTGAAGAAGAGAACGCCAATAATTATATTGTGCATGAACACCATGTATTCAAGGTCATTAACGAATTATATATAGCAGGGGCTTCTGTGGTTGCCATTAATGGGCAAAGGCTGAAGCATGATTCATACATACTTTGTAATGGTCCAGTCATACAGATTGATGGGATCGATTACCCTGCTCCGTTCAAAATCACGGCAATCGGTGATCCGGACGTACTATCCTCTGCCATGAATATCAATGGCGGAGTGAAAGATCAGCTAGTGAATGATAATATCATCTTTGAAATGAAAAAAGAGAATACGGTCATCCTGGAACCTACGATTGGTGAATCGTAATCCTGCTTGCATAGAAGCGGATGATAGACTTTATTCAGGATGAGGGTCAGTTTTGAAAGTAAGGTGCACTAAATGGATAACAAACTGAAAATCAGCTTTACAGTCATTACGGTGATAATCGGATTTATGGTCGCCATTCAGTTTCAGACTGTAAAAGAGCCGGTGGTCCGGGATACACGGGATATTTGGGAGCTGAGGGAAGCTCTTTTGAAAGAGAAGGAAGTTAACTCCAATTTATTGTCTGAAACGCGTTCCGTAGAAGCAAAGCTTGAACAATACAAGACAGAGCAACAATCAAGTCCCGAACAGGCACTGAAGCAGACGCTGGAGGAATTAAAGACTGAAATGGGACTGACTGAAAAGACTGGCCCCGGACTCATCCTGACCATTGAGCCTTCAATGGAGGAAATCCTTCTCGGAGAAAAGGTTCAGAACGTTTCCCCGGAACTTTTGGAAAGGCTTGTAAATGAACTGAATCAGTATGATGCTGTTGATATTGCGATTGATGGTCATCGATTGATCAACACTTCAGTCATAAGGGATATTAACGGAGATACGAAGGTAGATGGCAATACGATAAAAAAAATCCCGTTCGAGGTACGAGTGCTGACCAAAGATGTAAAAGCAGCCAAGGATTTGTATAACCGCATGCAGGTTTCCAGGTCAGTGGAAGATTTCTTTATCGATAACCTTCGGGTGAACATTTCAAAACCTTTAGAAAAGCTGGTGCTTCCGGAATATAAGGATACAATCCGGGTCCGTTTCATGGAACCGGTTAAGGAAAGAGGAGGGAACGAGTAATATGTGGCTTCCCGTTTTAGGGTTGCTAGTAGGGGTCTTCCTTGGGCTTCTCACAGATATTAGGATTCCAGAAGAATATTCCAATTATTTATCGATTGCGGTTTTGGCAGCCTTGGATACATTATTTGGCGGTATTCGTGCCCACCTCCAAAATATTTATGATGATAAGGTCTTTGTTTCTGGATTCTTTTTTAATATTTTACTAGCAGCAAGTTTAGCTTTTCTGGGGGTACATCTTGGTGTAGACTTATATTTGGCGGCTGTTTTTGCTTTTGGAGTAAGATTATTCCAGAACATAGCAGTGATTAGACGAATAATGATTAGCAATTGGTCAAATAATCAAGAAAAAAGAGAAAAAAATTAGAATTTTAAAAGGGAATCGTTTTTGTTACGACGAATATCATATTAAGATATACTTAGAATCATGTTTTTCTAGGATTGTTGTTCCAAATAAACATTCTTTAAGGAGGTGCCATAGAGTGAACAGCAATGAAATTTACGTTAGCCTAGACATCGGTACATCCACAGTGAAAGTAATCATTGGTGAAATGACGAATGATTCCTTAAACATAATCGGTGTAGGAAATGTGAACTCAGAAGGAATCAGAAAAGGTTCCATCGTAGATATAGACGAAACTGTTCATACAATCAAGAAGGCAGTTGAACAAGCTGAAAGGATGGTCGGTTTATCAATAAGTCAGGTCATCGTAGGCATTACAGGAAATCATGTTTCACTTCAATCCTGTCATGGAGTTGTGGCAGTATCGAGTGACAACAGGGAGATTGGCGATGAAGACGTTCTGAGAGTGATGGATGCAGCCCAGGTTGTTTCGATACCTCCAGAAAGGGAAATCATCAATGTGATCCCAAGACAATTCATTGTTGATGGGTTGGATGAGATTACAGATCCACGTGGAATGATCGGTGTTCGGCTGGAAATGGAAGGGACCATCATTACTGGATCTAAGACGATTTTACATAATACTCTCAGGTGTGTAGAGAAGGCTGGACTTGAAATTGTCGATATCGTCCTTCAGCCACTAGCTGCAGGTACGGTTGCTTTATCCAAGGATGAAAAGAACCTTGGGGCTGCCTTGATCGATATCGGTGGCGGTTCTACAACCATCGCTGTTTTTGAACAGGGGCACCTGAAGGCTACGACTGTGCTTCCCGTTGGCGGAGAGCATATCACAAAAGATTTGTCGATCGGTTTACGGACATCGACGGACGATGCGGAAAAAATCAAAACGAAATATGGACATGCTTTTTATGACCACGCGTCAGAAGATGAAGTGTTCAGTGTGCCAATTATTGGCAGTGATCAACATCAGCAATTTAATCAATTAGAAATTTCTGATATCATAGAAGCAAGGCTGGAAGAGATCCTGGACCTCATAAGCCATGAGTTGAAGCGATTGGGAATCAGGGATCTGCCAGGTGGATATGTACTGACTGGTGGTGTAGCAAATCTTCCAGGTGTGTTAGAATTAGCACAAATCGTTTTCCAAAATCGTGTACGCGTGGCAATTCCTGATTATATCGGAGTAAGGGAACCCCAGTATACGACAGCAGTTGGATTGATCAAATATGCTCAGAAGAATGCTAGATTGCAAGGAAGATCTGTAAGCGCAGAACCGGTGCCCGTAGAGGCCGCCGAGAAGCGTCAATCAAAACCCGCTAATAAAAAGCCAAAGCCTGCAAAGGTAAAAGAAGAAGAACATGAAGATGAAAAGGCCATGTCAAAAGTGAAAAAGTTCTTTGGATACTTCTTTGAATAAATAAAGGAATCCATAGATTCGACGAGTTAGGAGGATTTGTCATGTTGGAGTTTGATACAAATTTAGATTCATTAGCGACAATAAAAGTTATTGGTGTCGGTGGCGGAGGAAACAACGCCGTAAACCGCATGATCGAACATGGTGTTCAAGGTGTTGAATTTATCGCAGTCAATACGGATGCACAGGCTTTGAATCTATCTAAAGCTGAAATAAAGATGCAAATCGGTGGCAAATTAACCAGGGGATTAGGTGCAGGTGCCAATCCTGAAGTTGGTAAAAAGGCTGCTGAAGAAAGTAAAGAGCAGATCGAAGAGGCCCTTAGAGGGGCGGACATGGTCTTTGTTACGGCCGGAATGGGCGGAGGAACAGGTACTGGTGCAGCACCGGTAATCGCTCAAATCGCCCGTGAAATTGGCGCGTTAACAGTCGGTGTCGTGACACGACCATTTACATTTGAAGGCAGAAAGCGTTCAAACCAAGCAAGCGGTGGTATCGCGGCCATGAAGGAAGGCGTAGATACCCTTATCGTCATTCCAAACGATCGCCTGCTAGAAATCGTGGACAAGAGCACTCCAATGCTTGAAGCTTTCCGTGAAGCTGATAATGTTTTACGTCAGGGTGTGCAAGGTATCTCGGATCTCATCGCTACACCTGGTCTGATCAACCTGGATTTTGCAGATGTTAAGACGATCATGTCTAACAAAGGATCAGCGCTAATGGGTATCGGAGCAGCATCAGGTGAAAACCGTGCCACTGAAGCAGCGAAAAAAGCAGTCTCAAGTCCATTGCTTGAGACATCCATCGACGGTGCTCAAGGTGTCCTGATGAACATTACAGGAGGAACGTCATTGAGCCTATACGAAGTTCAGGAGGCGGCTGACATCGTAGCATCTGCTTCAGATCAAGAAGTAAACATGATCTTCGGTTCAGTCATCAATGAAGATTTAAAAGATGATATTGTCGTTACCGTCATCGCAACAGGTTTCAATGAAGAGGTCATCCAGCCTCCAAAACAAACACGACCAACATTTGGTGGAATGAAACCAAATCAAAGTCCAAACCCAAGCCCATCGGTTAAAAGGGAACAGCCTAAACGGGAAGAGCAGCCTCAACAACAAGAGCCTGTGAGAACTTCTTCCAATCAAGGTGCTGAAGAAACATTGGACATCCCAACATTCCTTCGCAACCGTAACCGTCGGAGATAATTACCGATTATAAACAAAAACCCCCAAGGTATATTACCTTGGGGGTTTTTGCTTTCGCTTTCATTATTCCCCTCTAAAATCATAGCGAGAATCCCCTTATATTTAATGACATTTTTCGTTTATATCTCCGAAAAGTTTTCCTTCTAAGCATACAAAAAATGACAACCTTTAAAAGGTATGTACGATATACTTCTGATAAGTCATTCCTCTGGTGACTTTTAGCTGCTGGGTGAAATGTGAAAAGGAGGGTAGAGATTGACTTTATATTTGGATGTCATCTGGTTGTTGAATCTGTTAGTAGACTTTTTCCTTCTATGGTTAACAGGGATCATCTTAAAGAGACAATATGCCCTCTGGAGAATCGGGGTCGGCAGTTTGATAGGCTCTATCATTATTCTCCTGGCTTTTTCACCATTTGCTCATTTTACTGGGAACCCTTTTGTAAAATTATTATTTTCCGTTGTCATGGTATTTTCAGCTTTTGGTTATAGAAGATTGCGCTATTACTTATCTAATCTTTTTATGTTCTATTTCGTCACCTTCTTTACCGGTGGAATTTTAATAGGGACTCATTATTTTATAAGCTTTGATCCAAGCAGGGAATCATCCATGCTGCTTGCAAGCATACGCGGATTTGGTGACCCGATAAGCTGGGTATTTGTAATGCTCGCACTGCCGCTTGCCTGGTATTTTTCAAAAGGCAGGGTGGAGAGCATTGAGCATGTGAAGCTTCAATATGATCAGCTCCTGGAAGTGAGTATTAAGATTGCAGATTTTCATTGTACGGTCTCAGGACTTGTAGACAGCGGAAACCAGCTTCAGGACCCAATCTCCAAAAACCCTGTCATGATCTTATCCATTGCAGGAATCGAGGGTGATATCCCTCATGATATGCGAGCACTTTGCCATGAAGTTGAAGAGATTTTTTCTGGTGAGAAAGAAATCGGCGCCTGCTGGTCTGACAGGATGCGTATAATACCGGCACAATCGGTAGGAAGGAAAAGTCAGCTTCTCGCTGCCATAAAGCCTGATTCATTAGTATTGAAAGATCATGAATCTGAATGGGCCATACCCAATGGATTGATTGCCTTTAGGGAAGAGCCTCTTTCAGCAGACGGGAATTTTCAAGCGATCGTCCATCCGAAAATGGCTTCACGGAAACCGGTACTCAATGTTTCTTGATTCAATTATTACTACTATACTCACAATTTAAAGAAATAGAAGGGGGAGCAACAATGAAAAAATTCAAATTCAAATTTTTATACTACTGGTACAAACTGTTAATCAAACTTGGACTGAAAACAGATGAAATTTACTACATAGGTGGTAGCGAAGCGCTTCCTCCTCCATTGTCGAAAGAAGAGGAAGAGGTACTACTCAATAAATTGCCCAATGGAGATAAGGCAGCAAGATCATTATTAATTGAACGAAACTTAAGATTAGTCGTTTATATTGCCCGGAAATTTGAGAATACCGGGATAAACATTGAGGACCTGATCAGTATCGGTACTATCGGCCTCATAAAAGCGGTGAATACCTTTAATCCAGAGAAAAAAATCAAGTTGGCGACTTATGCATCAAGATGCATCGAGAATGAGATTCTGATGTATTTAAGACGGAACAATAAGATAAGGTCTGAAGTTTCATTTGATGAACCCCTTAATATCGACTGGGATGGAAATGAATTACTATTATCCGATGTACTTGGTACGGATGAGGATATCATCACCAAAGACCTTGAAGCTACCGTTGATAAAAAGTTGCTTTTCAATGCCCTTCATCAGCTTTCGGAACGGGAAAAACAAATCATGGAGCTTCGTTTCGGCTTGATGGGAGAAGAAGAAAAAACCCAGAAAGACGTTGCGGATATGCTCGGTATTTCGCAATCCTATATATCCCGCTTAGAAAAAAGAATCATTAAGCGCTTAAAGAAAGAATTTAATAAAATGGTTTAACGTTTAAAGCCGAACTTTTCCATGGAAAAGTTCGGCTTTTCTTGTTCCATTGATTCTTAAAAAAATGGCTGCTTTCGCAAAGATTGTTGCTAACCGCATACGTTGCTCTTCCATTTAAGATCTGGTGCAGGAGGGTGAAGGGAACAGTCCCGCTTTCCACGGACGTTCGGCCGAGCCTCCTCAGCAAAAACCGCTTCCGGGGTCTCGGCACGCCCGTTTTCCGTAGGAGTCTACGCAGTTGCCTTCACCCTCTTACGTAGTAAGTTGCTGACAGAGCAAAATGGTTTGTGACCATCCGTTTAAAAAGAATAAAGGACTATAAAATAATAAAGCCACTGCAATGCATGAGATAGCAGTGGCATAAGCAATCTCCACATTTCCTTTGTGTTTGTTAAACACTTCTTCTGGATAGTTGATTGTTCCGGAAGGTGCTCAACTCACGCCCCGCGGAAAGCGAGCACCTGTAGCGGAAATCAACCGCCACTCGCCACATCCAAAAGCAACAATATTTACGAAAACAGCCAAAAAAATTTACCACTCATTTAACCAGATGGCAGAAGGGATTCGGAATATGTCGACCACAGCTTGTCAGATTGAAATGCATATTTTTCCTCTTCAAGGAAATACTGAATTTTGTACAGCAGCTCCTACAAGGAGGGGAAAGAATGACACGTAATAAAGTCGAGATTTGTGGTGTGGATACATCCAAATTGCCAGTACTCAAAAATGATGAAATGAGAATACTTTTTAAAGAAATGCAGGCGGGGGACATCTCCGCACGTGAAAAACTGGTCAATGGTAATCTGCGCCTCGTCTTAAGTGTAATTCAACGCTTTAATAACCGTGGTGAATATGTTGATGATTTATTTCAAGTAGGGTGCATTGGATTGATGAAGTCCATCGATAATTTTGATTTAGGTCAAAACGTCCGATTCTCTACATACGCGGTTCCAATGATTATTGGTGAAATCCGTCGGTATTTGAGGGACAATAATCCAATAAGAGTGTCCCGTTCACTACGAGATATTGCGTACAAGGCTCTACAAGTAAGAGAGAAATTAATGGGGGAGACATCCAGGGAACCGACTGCAGAAGAAATTGCAAAAGTGTTGGATGTATCACACGAGGAGATCGTCTTTGCACTCGATGCCATTCAAGATCCTGTTTCACTGTTCGAACCGATCTACAATGATGGTGGAGACCCTATCTTTGTAATGGATCAATTAAGCGATGAAAAGAACCGTGATTTTCACTGGATTGAAGAAATTGCCCTTCAAGAAGGGATGAGACGTTTAAATGATCGTGAAAAACTCATCATCAGCAAACGCTTCTTCCAAGGAAAAACCCAAATGGAAGTCGCAGACGAAATCGGCATCTCACAAGCCCAAGTATCAAGACTCGAAAAAGCAGCAATCAAACAAATGAACAAAAATATTCAATGAAATAAGAAAAGCGGAGGCGGCTCGTTCAGCCCCGACAAGCACAATGAAAAATCCCCAAAAGGCGCTCTTTGCCTTATGGGGAATTTTCATTGTGACCTCGAGCCTCTAATCCCTGGAGCTGGAGAATAGAAAAGAAAGGCAGATATCCTTCGGGAAGGTCTGCCTTTCTTTTTGCTGCATACACTATAAATAACTAATATAAATAGGTGGAATGGTGTCTTAATGCCTTTTCACCATTATCAACCCATATGGATCAACTTGAAAAGAGGGTGAAGAAAGATGGTACGTATATCTGAGTTTCAGGTAAAAGATGTGGTGAGCATTTCAGACGGGCGGAAGTTAGGGAATATTGGAGATATTGAAATCAACCTGGATACAGGAAGGATCGAGGCTATTGTAATTGGCAGCGGTGGGAAACTATTAGGCTTTTTTGGCAAGGATGAAGATATTGTGATCCCCTGGAGCAGTATTGTGAAAATCGGCGAAGATGTGATACTGGTCAGATACAAAGACAGCCACTATATTCAAGGACAACTACAGGAACCGAAACAATCCCCCGAAACATGACGAATCTTCAAAGACTATGGTACACTTAATTAAAAAAGAAGGAGATTCAACGTGTTGAAAGAGCCTTTTGTATATGAATCAGAAGCTTATTACTCCATCGGTGAATGGACGGAAGGAAACCCAAAACTAATTGCAGGTATTACCACAAGAAGAGGCGGGGTAAGTTCCGAACCATTCGATACATTGAATATGGGGCTTCATGTAGGTGATGAGGAAACATCTGTCATTCACAATCGCCAACGGCTGGCAACAGATCTTGATATGCCTCTCTTTAGCTGGGTAGCGGCGGAACAAACACATGGGAACAACATTTATTCTCCATGTTTAAAGGACGCGGGGCAAGGTGCAACAGATTATAAGAGCAGCATTAAAGATACCGACGGATTCTTGACAGGGGAAAGGGATATTCTGTTAACCATGTGTTATGCAGACTGTGTTCCCCTTTATTTCCTGGACAGGGAAACAGGGATGGTCGGATTGGCTCATGCAGGATGGAAAGGGACGGTTCTTGGAATTGGTCCGAAAATGGTCAATGAATTCGTCAAGAAAGGGTCCTCCATTTCTTCATTGGAGGTCGTGATCGGTCCCTCGATATGCAGTGATTGCTACGTAGTGGACGATTATGTAATCGATAAAGTGAAAAAAACACTAGAAGATGAAAACAACTTACCCTATAATTTAAAGGAAGAGGGACAGTATAACCTCGACCTTAAAAAGCTTAATCAAAAGCTCTTGATTCATGGCGGGTTAAATCCTGATCAAATCCGTACTTCCAGTTTTTGTTCGTCCTGTCACGAAGAATTTTTCTCTTATCGTAGAGATGGTGGTAAAACGGGGAGAATAATGAGTTTTATTGGCTGGAAGGAGAAATAGAATGAAGGTAACAGAAAATCTTAAGGCTATCAAGGGACATATTCAAAGTGCCTGTGAACGAAGCGGAAGAACCTCAGAAGACATAACAATTGTCGCAGTCACCAAATACGTATCGATTGAACGGGCAGAAGAGGCGGTCGAAGCAGGTATCCTCCACTTAGGGGAAAATCGCGATGATGGACTGAGCTCCAAGTGGGAAGCACTTTCGGACAAGCCCTATTGGCATTTCATCGGTTCCCTGCAATCAAGGAAAGTCAAAAACATCATTGATAAAGTATCATACATACATTCCCTGGATCGTTTGTCATTGGCGAAAGAAATTCATAAAAGGGCTGAAAAGCCTGTCTCTTGTTTCGTTCAAGTGAATGTATCCGGAGAAGGCTCCAAACATGGTATTCTACCCCATGAAGTAAAGGGATTTATTGATAGTTTAAAAAACTATTCCAATATTAAAGTGGTAGGATTAATGACGATGGCTCCACATACAGATGATGAAGCATTTTTGCGCTCTTGTTTCAGGCAGCTGAAGACAATTCAAGATGACGTGCAATCACTGAAGCTTCCTTACGCCCCTTGTACAGAATTATCCATGGGGATGAGCAATGATTACAGGATTGCAATCGAAGAAGGTGCCACGTTTATTCGTATTGGAACTGCATTAGTTGGAAATGACTGAGAGGGGATGAATAAAAATGGGTATTAAGTCAAAGTTCAAGACATTCTTTTTGCTGGATGAAGATGAATATGAATATGAAGAAGAAAAGTACGAAGAAGAATACGAGGAGAAAAAGCCTATGAAGTCGCAGCTGTCTAATTCAAAACAAAATGTTGTGAGCCTTCAAAGTGTACAGAAATCTTCAAAAATGATTCTTGTTGAACCAAGAGTTTATGCGGAGGCCCAGGAAATAGCAGACCATTTGAAGAATCGCAGGTCTGTACTCGTTAATCTTCAGCGGATACAACATGATCAGGCAAAGCGGATCGTCGATTTTCTCAGTGGCACAGTTTATGCCATCGGAGGCGACATTCAGCGTGTAGGCGATAATATTTTTCTGTGTACACCAGACAATGTAGAAGTAAGCGGTAATATTTCTGAGTTCTTGAAAGAGGAAGACCTATCAGATTCGAGGTGGTAATGTAAATTATGTTGTGGGTTTATCAAATTTTAATTAATTTAATTCAAATTTACTCATGGGCGTTGATCATATATATTTTAATGTCCTGGTTCCCGAATGCAAGAGAGACAGCGATTGGGCAATTCCTTGCTAGAATCTGTGAACCGTACCTGGAACCATTCAGACGGATTGTTCCATCGATCGGGATGATTGATATTTCACCAATTGTGGCATTCATTGTATTAAACCTGGCGCAATCAGGTTTAACGCAATTATTTAGATGGCTTATTTAATTGGAGCTGTAACCCATAAAGGACTGAAACCGGTCAATCCGTTTCAGTCCTTTTATTTTGGGTAAAACAAGGAGGGGATGAACTCATGTCTTCAATTTATCAACACTTTAGACCTGATGAAAAAGAGTTTGTAGATGCTGTCTTAGAGTGGAAGGATTCTGTAGAACACCAATATGCACCGAAACGGACGGACTTTTTGGATCCAAGACAGCAGCATATTGTCGAGTCGATTATAGGAAACAACGATGAAATCCGGCTTTCTTTCTTTCCGGAAGATACGGAACGGAAACGAGCATTAATATATCCCTCCTATTTTCAGCCGCAGGAAGAAGATTTTGGTATAAAGGTATTTGAAATACAGTATCCATCGAAGTTTGTTACAATAGAACATAGGCAGGTATTAGGGACCCTTATGTCTCTTGGATTAAAACGTGATAAATTCGGGGATATTGTGACCGGTGAAGAGGCCATCCATTTGTTGCTTGCAGATGAAATCTCAGATTACGTTCGCATGGAACTCACTCAAATTGGAAAAGCCAAGGCATCTTTAAAGGAAATACCATTGCATGAAAAAATGGAGAGTCAACAAGAGTGGCAGGAGAAAACAACGACTGTCAGTTCATTAAGGCTTGATGTCGTACTCGCTGCAATTTACAATGATTCACGTCAAAAGGCTCAAACATTGATTAAGAGCGGTCATGTGAAAGTGAATTGGAAAACCGTTGAAAATCCATCTTTCGAAGTTGAAGCTTCAGATGTACTATCCGCAAGAGGATACGGAAGAAGTAAGTTACTGTCCTTAGAAGGAAGAACAAAACGGGATAAATGGCGAATTTCTGTTGGAATACTGAAATAATTTCAGAAAAATAAAGGAATTCCCCCACATACTGTCGAAATTTTAGTTATAATAAATATGTAATTCACCAAGTACTGGAGGTGGCTCCCATGCCTTTAACGCCATTAGACATACATAATAAAGAATTTAGTCGTGGCTTTCGTGGTTATGATGAGGATGAGGTTAATGAATTTTTAGATCAAATTATTAAAGATTATGAAATTCTGATCCGTGAGAAGAAAGAAACGGAAGAACGTTTAAACTCATTGAATGAACGTTTAGGTCATTTTACCAACATTGAGGAAACGTTGAACAAATCAATCGTCATTGCTCAAGAAGCAGGGGAAGAAGTCAAGAGAAATGCAATGAAAGAGTCAAAGCTCATCATTAAAGAAGCAGAGAAGAATGCTGATCGAATCGTGAACGAATCATTGTCAAAGGCCCGTAAGATTGCCATTGAGATTGAGGAGCTCAAAAAACAGTCAAAAGTGTTCAGGACCCGATTCAAAATGCTTATCGAAGCACAGCTTGATCTCCTAGATACAAATGATTGGGATCAATTGATGGAATTTGATCTGGATGCTACGGATTTAAAAACATTAAAAGAAGAAGAGACATTGTCTTGACGAAAAGCGCAATATTTTCATATAATTGAACAACACATTCTTAATTGTCATAGGTTAAGACAGGGACAGTACGTTCTTTTAAATAAATCCTTTCTAGCGAGTCGGGGACGGTGTGAGCCCGACAAGGAAAAGAGAGCGGAATATCACCCTCGAGCCCTACTCATGAAATTCGGATAGAAGAGTAATGACTAGCGATTTATTCACGTTACGAATCTTAACAAGTGAAGATCATTTACGATCTTTATGAGGGTGGTACCGCGGGAAAGCTTTCTCGTCCCTTTATCAGGGATGAGAAAGCTTTTTTTATTTTAATATAAATGAGTAAAGTACACCTGTTCTGATTAAGACGCGAAGGATTTAGAAATGATGGCAATAAAGATTAACGATTTAGGAGGAAGAGTTTCATGGAATATAAAGATACTTTATTAATGCCAAAAACGGAATTCCCGATGAGAGGGAATTTACCGAAACGCGAGCCGGATACACAGAAGAAATGGGAAGAAATGAACATTTACCAACAGGTTCAGGAAAGAACAAGTGATCGTCCTTTATTCATCCTTCATGACGGACCTCCATATGCGAATGGTAATATTCATATGGGTCATGCGTTGAATAAGGTCCTCAAGGACTTCATCGTGCGATATAAATCCATGAGCGGATATCACGCACCGTATGTTCCGGGTTGGGATACCCATGGGTTGCCGATCGAGCAGGCCTTAACAAATAAAGGCGTAAAACGCAAAGAAATGACGATCGCAGAATTCCGTAAATTATGTGAGGAATATGCATATGAGCAGGTGGATAACCAACGTAAACAATTCAAACAATTAGGCGTACGAGGCGATTGGGATAATCCTTACATTACACTGAAGCCTGAATATGAAGCCCAGCAGATCAAAGTGTTCGGCGATATGGCGAAAAAAGGATACATCTATAAAGGGAAAAAGCCAGTCTATTGGTCACCATCAAGTGAATCAGCACTTGCTGAAGCAGAGATCGAATATCAGGATAAGCGTTCCCCATCCATTTATGTTGGATTTGCCGTTACAGATGGAAAGGGTGTCCTGGAGGAAGGAACCCAGCTCGTCATCTGGACGACAACTCCTTGGACGATTCCTGCCAATCTTGGAATCGCAGTTCATGCTGATCTTAGCTATGTCGTTGTCAATGTGAAGGGAAACAGCTATGTAGTAGCTGAAGATTTACTTGAAGAAGTAGCAAAGAATCTTGAGTGGGAAGACTATTCTGTATCCAAGAAGGTAATTGGTGCTGAGCTTGAGCGTATCGTTGCAAAACACCCGCTTTACGAGCGAGAGTCACTTGTCGTCCTTGGAGAGCATGTTACGACTGATTCTGGTACAGGTTGTGTTCATACAGCTCCAGGGCATGGTGAGGATGATTTCCTTGTAGGGAAAAAATATGGCCTTGAAGTGTTATGTCCTGTAGACGATAAAGGGGTTATGACATCGGAAGCTCCTGGCTTTGAAGGGTTATTCTATGACAAAGCCAATAAGCCGATTACTGATAAGCTTCAGGAAGTGGGTGCGTTACTCAAGTTAAACTTCATTACTCACTCCTATCCACATGATTGGCGTACGAAGAAGCCGGTTATTTTCAGAGCGACCGCTCAGTGGTTTGCATCTATCGATAAATTCCGTAAAGAGTTATTAGAAGCGGTAAATGAAACGAAATGGGTTCCGGCATGGGGAGAAACACGCCTCTACAATATGGTCAGAGATCGTGGGGACTGGTGTATTTCCCGTCAACGTGCATGGGGTGTGCCAATACCGGTATTCTATGCTGAAAATGGTCAGGAAATCATTACAGATGAAACGATTGATCATGTGTCTAAGCTCTTCCGTGAACACGGGTCGAATATTTGGTTTGAGAAAGAAGCGAAAGACCTTCTACCTGAAGGATTCACTCATGAAGGAAGCCCGAATGGGACGTTCACAAAAGAACAGGATATCATGGATGTCTGGTTTGACTCAGGTTCTTCGCATCAGGCAGTCCTTGAGGAACGAGAGGATCTACAACGTCCGGCAGATCTTTATTTAGAAGGCTCTGACCAATATCGCGGGTGGTTCAACTCATCTTTAACGACGAGTGTAGCCGTTTCTGGAAAAGCTCCATATAAAGGCGTATTGAGTCATGGATTCGCCCTGGATGGTGACGGAAGGAAAATGAGTAAGTCACTGGGCAATGTCATGGTTCCTGAGAAAGTCATGAAACAGCTCGGTGCCGACATTCTGCGCCTCTGGGTCGCATCTGTTGATTATCAAGCGGATGTACGCGTATCAGATCCTATTCTAAAGCAGGTAGCTGAAGTTTACCGAAAGATTCGTAATACCTTCCGTTTCTTATTGGGGAATCTTTCTGACTTTGATCCTAAATCCAATGCTGTATCGTTCGATCAGCTAAGAGAAGTCGATCAATTCATGCTTGTAAAGCTGAATGACCTCGTGAAAAATGTGAAAAACTCATACGATAAGTATGAATTTGCGAGCATCTATCATGCAGTGAATAATTTCTGTACATTGGATTTAAGTTCATTCTACTTGGATTTTGCCAAGGATGTTCTTTATATCGAGTCAGAAAATCATGACGAGCGTCGTGCGATTCAGACTGTCTTATATGAATGTCTTGTGTCCCTGACAAAACTGATGTCGCCAATCCTTTCTCATACAGCAGATGAGGTTTGGGCATATATACCGGGAGCAGAGGGAGAAAGCGTGCAACTGACGGATATGCCTGAAGTGCAAACATTCGCCAATGCTGATGAATTGAAGAAAAAATGGAATGCATTCCTTGAATTGAGAGATGATGTACTAAAGGCTCTTGAGGAAGCACGTAACCAGAAGATTATCGGGAAATCGTTGACGGCTAAAGTGACTCTTTTCGTGAATGATGAAACGAAAGGCTTACTACATTCCATCAAAGAAGACTTAAAGCAATTATTTATCGTATCTGCCTTTGAAATAGGTGGAGCGGTAAATGAAGCCCCTGAGCATGCCTTAAGTCTTGGTGAAAACAATATCGTTGTCGAAAAAGCTGATGGTGAAACATGTGATCGCTGCTGGATTGTGACTCCAACAGTTGGCGAGGATAAAGATCATCCAACCCTATGCACACGATGTGCGTCTGTTGTGAAAGAAAGCTATTCTCACCTGGCGTAATGAAAAGGTGACCTGCCGATCGGCGGGTCACCTTTTTTCTGTCTTTATACGCCCGCATTCAAATTCCATAATTGCTATATCTTGCAACACAATATTCATGACTATTTCCTCCATACTATAAGTGGAGGGATCAAGATGACATATGACCGATACACATCCATTGTAGAAGAGCTGATGACATCCTTACAGGAGCTTGAGGCAAGTCAATCTCAACATCCTTTAATACAGAAATATATTGACGAAGAAATTACCGAGGTGAAACAAGCTTTGGTTCGTATCCAGGATAATCAATTCGGATACTGTGAAATGAGCGGGGAAGAAATTCCTTTTGATTACATGATGATGAATCCAACCTGTACATCGATTGAGAATGCCTTAGACTGGAGAAGGTTTGGGAAGATTTCATCCTACTCCTGAATTTCTCTTGTGTTTCCATCAATCTCCTCTAGTTTCAGTGTCTTTATTTCCCCTTTTATGCTAAAATGCAAAGGTAATCAATTAACGATGTTCGGAGGTTGCCTTTGTGTATTATTATTTATTGGCTTTGATTGTTATTGGATTGGATCAATTAACAAAATGGTTGGTTGTGAGACGAATGACCGAGGGAGAAAGCATTTCGATTATCGATAATGTCTTTTATCTTACTTCTCATCGGAATCAAGGTGCAGCATGGGGAATCCTCCAAGGACAAATGTGGTTTTTTTATGTTATTACATTAGTTGTGATTGTAGGTATCGTGTATTATATGCAAGTCCATGCAAAAGGGCATTCTTTGTTTAGTCTTAGTCTCGCTTTTATGCTTGGTGGAGCAATTGGAAACTTTATTGATCGTGTCTTTAGAAAAGAAGTGGTCGATTTCTTAAATACATACATTTTTTCCTATGATTTTCCGATTTTTAATATTGCCGATGCAGCATTAACCATTGGAGTGGCATTGTTACTCATTTACATGTATTTAGACGAACGAAAAGCAAAGAAGGAGAACAAAAATGGAAGTAATTCAGCACAACATACTTGAAGAAGAACAGGGAGAACGTATTGACAAGGTTGTAAGTCAATTGAATAAAGAATGGTCCCGTTCCCAGGTCCAGCAATGGATTAAAGAAGGTCATATCAAAGTCAATGATGAAAATGTTAAACCAAACTTAAAATGTCCTTTGAACGCTGTGATTACGGTTTCGATCCCTGAACCGGAAGAATTGGATGTGGAACCGGAGAACTTACATCTGGATATCGCCTATGAAGATGGCGATGTCATCGTCGTGAATAAGCCAAAGGGGATGGTCGTCCATCCAGCTCCTGGACATTATTCAGGAACGATGGTGAATGGATTGATGTATCATTGTAAAGATCTTTCAGGCATCAACGGAGTTCTAAGACCGGGGATTGTCCATAGAATTGACAAGGATACATCCGGTTTACTCATGGTAGCCAAGAATGATATGGCCCATGAACATCTTGTAAACCAGTTAGTAGAGAAGTCTGTAACCAGGAAATATACGGCCATTGTACATGGCTTGATCCCACACGAATACGGGACGATAGATGCTCCGATCGGAAGGGACCCAAAAGATCGCCAGAGTATGGCTGTCGTAGATAATGGAAAACAAGCGGTCACCCATTTCAAGGTATTGGACCGATATAAAGATTTCACTCTCGTAGAATGTGAATTGGAAACAGGAAGAACCCATCAAATCCGGGTGCATATGAAGTACATCGGCTTTCCTCTGGCGGGAGATCCGAAATATGGTCCTCGTAAAACGTTGAGTATTGAAGGACAGGCCCTTCATGCCGGAGTGCTTGGCTTTGTTCATCCAAGAACGGAAGAATATATGGAGTTCCATGCAAAGTTACCTGAAGAATTCACAAAGTTGATTAACCATCTTGAAAATAACCGTTGACAAATTTCGACGTAAGCTTTATGATGTAATTAATTGAATACGTAACCTTTAATACGGTCCCGTGAGGCTGAGAAGGAGCAATATACGACCAATTATATTGGCGTGCAATCGATTATAACGATAAGTCTGCCCTCTCATCTTTAACGGTGAGAGGGATTTTTTATGCGAATAATTAAAAAGCGAGGTGGCTGTAAATGACTAAGAAAGCAACGGTGTTGGATCAACCCGCCATTCGAAGAGCACTTACAAGGATCGCTCATGAAATCATTGAACGAAACAAAGGGATTGAAGATTGCATTCTTGTAGGAATCAAAACAAGAGGCATTTACATCGCCAACAGATTAGCCGAACGGATTCATGCGATTGAAGGGGAAGAAATTCCCGTCGGCGAAATAGACATCACGCTTTACCGAGATGATTTAACAAAGAAAACAGACGATCACGAACCAGAGGTGAAAGGTTCTGACCTGCCGGTTGATATTACAAACAAGAAAGTCATTCTGGTAGATGATGTATTATTCACTGGGAGAACGGTCCGAGCGGGCTTGGATGCCTTAATGGACCTTGGCCGGCCAAGTCAGATCCAACTTGCGGTCCTTGTCGATCGGGGACATAGGGAGTTGCCGATTCGGGCGGATTTCGTCGGGAAAAACATTCCGACCTCAAGCTCTGAGAAAATCATGGTTGCTTTAACCGAAGTAGATCAGGAAGACGCAGTCACAATATACGAAAAAGAATAACGGAAGTCCTTTTAAGAGCGGTCCAGTGAGGCTGACAAAGGATGGGATTTGAAGGTGGAAACAGGCCTTCTTGTACCCTCTTTGTGCCCTCTTTAGGACAAAGAGGGTTTTTTAATGGGGAAATATGGGTATCAGAGGAGGAAACAGATATGAATCAAAAACAAGATATCGTATTAGATGTAGAAGAAATACCGAATATAGGGAAATGGGTCACACTAAGTATACAACACTTATTCGCCATGTTTGGAGCGACAGTACTGGTTCCATTCCTGGTGGGTTTAAGTCCGGGAGTCGCCTTGATATCAAGTGGGTTGGGAACACTTGCTTACCTCCTGATTACTAAAGGACGAATACCTGCTTATCTGGGATCATCATTCGCATTCATTGCGCCCATCCTTGCTGCTAAGAGTCTTGGGGGTCCCGAGGCTGCCATGATGGGAAGCTTCCTCGCAGGTATTGTATACGGAATCGTAGCATTACTCATCTCGAAACTTGGCTTAAAATGGCTGATTAGAATCCTGCCTCCGGTTGTTGTAGGGCCGGTTATCATGGTCATCGGGTTGGGTCTTGCCGGAACGGCTGTGAATATGGCCATGTATGAAAATCCTGGAGCAGAGCAATTGGTTTACAGCAACACGCACTTCATGGTGGCACTTGCGACATTGGCCATCACGGTCATCTGCTCGATTTACTTCAAAGGTTTTCTTGGAATGGTGCCGATCCTTGCAGGGATCATTGGCGGATATGTCATCGCGGTTTTCGCAGGGCTAGTAGACTTCCAACAAGTGATCGATGCACCCTTCTTCCAGATGCCGGACTTCTTTGTCCCGTTTATAGATTACACTCCGAGCTTCTCATGGGAAATCGTATCCATCATGGTCCCTGTTGCACTGGTGACCCTGGCAGAGCATACGGGGGATCAGATGGTATTAAGTAAGGTCGTAGGACGGAATTTTATTGAAAAGCCTGGCCTTCACCGCTCCATTCTCGGTGACGGGGTAGCGACGATGATTGCATCCTTCCTGGGTGGACCTCCGAATACAACGTATGGTGAGAACATTGGGGTCCTTGCCATTACACGGGTGTTCAGCGTTTTCGTCATCGGTGGGGCAGCAGTGTTAGCCATCATGTTCGGATTCATCGGGAAAATAACGGCATTGATCGGCTCGATTCCATCAGCTGTCATGGGTGGTGTATCGATCCTACTGTTCGGAATCATCGCTTCAAGCGGACTCCGTATGCTGATCGATAATAAAGTTGACCTGGGTAACAAGCGGAATTTAGTCATCTCAAGTGTCATCCTTGTAATCGGGGTGGGAGGAGCATTTGTGAAAATCAATGAGAATGTATCCTTGTCGGGTATGGCCCTTGCCGCGATCGTAGGAGTGTTCCTGAACCTGGTATTACCGGGAAGGAAGGAAAGTGAAGGAGAAAACAACTTATTCCAAGAAGAAAATGCTAAGCAAGATGTTGCATAGAACCACCTTTTAACA
This sequence comes from Rossellomorea sp. YZS02, assembly GCF_033963925.1. Lineage (NCBI taxonomy): Bacteria > Bacillati > Bacillota > Bacilli > Caryophanales > Bacillaceae > Rossellomorea > Rossellomorea sp. YZS02. The sequence continues at coordinate 170,911 of NZ_JAXBLY010000004.1, forward strand.
TGGTCCAGAGAGTCTAGGAAGGGTGAATTTGAACAAGACATGCGGGATCTCCGCACTGTCCCGGTTGGTATGTTCAAAAACACCCTGTCAGAAAAATGGCAGGGTGTTTTTTTGAAAATAAAAGGTAAGATAGGGGTGCTCATGGTGAAAAATTTGTTGACGATGAAAGACTTATCCAAAGAGGAAATACTTCGGATATTGGATGAGGCCGAGCGCTTTAAAGAAGGAGAAACATGGAGGGATGGTTCAAGTAAATATGTGGCCAACCTTTTCTTCGAGGCAAGTACAAGGACAAAATGCAGCTTTGAAATGGCTGAAAGGAAGCTTGGACTTGAAGTCATTCCCTTTGAAGCACAAACATCGAGCGTCCAGAAAGGTGAAAGCTTGTATGACACGGTGAAAACGTTGGAAAGCATCGGAGTCGAGGCGGTCGTCATCCGTCATTCTCTTGAACGATACTTTGATGAACTGGCACCTCTCAACATAAGTGTGATCAATGGTGGAGATGGATGTGGGAATCACCCTACTCAATGTCTGTTAGACCTGCTGACTATACGTCAGGAATTCGGGGGATTTGAAGGACTCAGGGTTTCCATCATCGGGGATATAGCCCATAGCAGGGTAGCCAGGTCCAATGCAGAAGCCCTCACTAAACTAGGTGCGGAAGTCTTTTTCTCAGGGCCGAAAGAATGGTTCCCTTCAGAAGATCGACATCAATATATGCCTATAGATGAATGTATAACAGATTCTGATGTCATCATGCTTCTGCGTATCCAGCACGAGCGCCACGAAAGTACATCCAGTCTGTCAAGAGAGGAATATCATGAATCGTTCGGATTAACAGAAAGTAGAAGAGCCCGAATGAAACCAACTGGCATCATCATGCATCCGGCGCCGGTCAATCGGGGAGTGGAAATTGCAGATTCATTGGTTGAATGTGAACAATCAAGGATTTTCAAACAGATGGAAAATGGAGTATTCGTAAGAATGGCTATTTTAAAAAGAGCGCTTGAAAACAACTAACCAGGGGGAATTGAGATGAAATGGATAATCCGAAATGCACGTGTTCTAACAAAAAACGGTGACTTAGAGAATGTGGATGTCAAGGTGGAGAATACGAAAATCATCGAGATGGGTCCAGGATTGAAGGGGACAGATCACCAGGAATTCCAAGCAGAAGGGTTATTGCTTTCCCCGGGATTTGTCGATTTGCATGTCCATTTAAGAGAACCGGGCGGCGAACATAAAGAAACGATTGAAACAGGTACAAAAGCAGCTGCAAAGGGTGGATTCACAACCATTGCCGCTATGCCGAATACCAGACCGGTTCCAGATACAGTTGAAAACCTCGAGGCTCTAAACAATAAAATCATGGAAACAGGTACTGTCAGGGTCTTACCGTATGCCGCCATTACGGAACGTCAAATTGGAAAAACCATGAATGACTTACCTGCCTTAAAGAAAATGGGGGCATTTGCCTTCACCGATGATGGAGTGGGGGTACAATCTGCCGGCATGATGTTTGAAGCGATGAAAACTGCAGCAAGTATCAATGCCGCCATCGTCGCCCACTGTGAAGAAAATACATTGATTTATGGTGGAGCGGTTCACGAAGGTGAATTCTCAAAGAAGCATGACCTGCCTGGGATCCCCTCCATATGTGAAGCCGTACATATCGCAAGGGATGTGCTTCTGGCAGAGGCAACAGGAGTGCATTATCACGTATGTCATATCTCAACAAAAGAATCAGTAAGGGTGGTCCGGGACGCGAAGAAAGCTGGCATCAATGTGACAGCTGAGGTAACTCCCCATCATCTTCTGTTATGTGAAGATGATATCCCGGGACTTGACCCCAACTTCAAGATGAATCCGCCTCTTCGAAGTAAAGAGGATCAACAAGCGCTCATAGAAGGTTTACTGGATGGAACAATCGATTTTATCGCTACCGACCATGCACCACATACAGAAACAGAAAAGTCAGAAGGGATAGAGCTCGCTCCATTCGGTATCGTGGGATTGGAAACAGCCTTTCCGTTGCTTTATACACACTTTGTGGAAAAAGAAATCTTTACTCTGAAGCAATTGATTGACTGGATGACGATTAAACCGAGCTCTCTGTTCAATCTTCCGTTTGGACTACTTGAAGTAGGAGGAGGAGCCGATTTTACTCTTATAGATTTAAATGAACAAAAAATGATCGACCCGGCTGAATTTATATCAAAAGGTAAAAACACTCCATTTAAAGAGTGGGAGTGCAAAGGATGGCCGAAAGCAACTTTTTATCAGGGATCTCTTGTATGGAATGAAGGAGGAAACGAACAATGAAAAGACAACTCATTTTAGACGATGGAACAGTTTTCGTGGGAGAAGGATTTGGAGCAAATGAAGATAGTATTGGTGAAGTTGTATTCAATACGAGTATGACTGGCTACCAGGAGATTCTATCCGATCCATCCTACTGCGGACAGCTTGTAACCCTGACCTATCCGCTTATAGGGAACTATGGAATCAACCGGGACGATTTTGAATCGATCTCTCCAGCCATAAAAGCGTTCATTGTCAGAGAAGTGGCTGATTTTCCTTCAAACTGGAGAAATGAATCAACGTTGGACGAATTATTAAAAATAAAAGGTATTCCAGGAATTTCAGATATCGACACCAGAAAGTTAACAAGGATCATCAGAAAGCATGGAGCCATGAAAGGCATCATTTGTTCTGCTGAATATAATCCACAAGACATGCTAAATAAATTGAAGGATACTACCCTTAGGACTGACCAGGTAAAACAGGTTTCCACGAAGACAGCTTATGCTAGCCCCGGGAGAGGTTATCGCGTGGTGTTGATGGATTTTGGGATGAAGCACGGTATCTTACGGGAATTGAATAAACGTGATTGTGACGTAATAGTGGTGCCTTATGATACTTCCGCGGAAGAAATCAGACGCCTGCAGCCTGACGGAATCATGTTATCAAATGGACCGGGGGATCCGAAAGATGTACCGGAAGCGATAGAAACAATCAAAGAACTTCTGGGTGAAATTCCACTCTTCGGCATCTGCTTAGGTCATCAATTATTCGCTCTCGCCTGTGGTGGCGACTCTTTCAAGATGAAGTTCGGCCACCGTGGAGGCAACCATCCGGTTAAAGATTTGAAAACAGGTAAAGTTGCGCTGACCTCTCAGAACCATGGATATGCAGTAGATGAAAAATCCTTAGCAGGTTCGAGATTACAGGTGACACATACTGCAATAAACGATGGATCAGTAGAAGGATTGAAGCACTTGGACTTCCCGGCATTTACGGTTCAATATCACCCTGAAGCATCTCCGGGACCTGAAGATTCAAACTACTTATTCGATGATTTCTTACAACTTATGAAAGAAGAGAAAAGAAAGGAGCTTCAACATGCCTAAACGTACAGACATCAAAACCATCTTAGTTATCGGAAGTGGACCTATCATCATTGGACAGGCGGCAGAATTCGACTATGCCGGAACACAAGCATGCATCGCCCTAAAAGAGGAAGGCTACCGGGTAATCCTGGTGAACTCGAATCCTGCAACTATCATGACGGATGCCGAAATGGCTGATAAAGTGTATATCGAACCGTTGACATTGGAGTTTGTCAGCAGGATTATCCGCAAAGAACGACCGGATGCCCTGCTGCCTACATTAGGTGGTCAAACAGGATTGAACATGGCTGTTGAGCTCGCTCAATCAGGGGTTCTGGAAGAGTGCGGAGTGGAAATTCTCGGGACGAAGCTTTCTGCCATCGAGAAAGCGGAAGACCGTGACTTATTCAGGAATTTGATGAATGAAATGGGTGAGCCCGTACCGGAAAGTGAAATCATTCATTCATTGGATGAAGCCTATCAATTTGTGAACGAAATTGGATATCCAGTCATCGTCCGCCCTGCTTATACTCTTGGTGGAACCGGCGGTGGAATCTGTCATAACGAAGATGAATTGATCGAGATTGTCAGCTCAGGATTGAAGTACAGCCCGGTAACCCAGTGTCTCTTGGAGAAGAGCATTGCTGGCTTCAAGGAAATAGAATATGAGGTTATGAGAGATGCAGCAGATAATGCGATCGTGGTGTGTAATATGGAAAACATCGACCCGGTTGGTATCCATACGGGAGATTCGATTGTAGTAGCACCTAGTCAGACCTTAAGTGACCGTGAGTATCAGATGTTGAGGAATACAAGTTTGAATATCATCCGGGAGTTGGGAATAGAAGGGGGCTGTAACGTTCAGCTTGCCCTTGATCCGGACAGCTTCCAGTACTACATCATTGAGGTGAATCCGAGGGTGAGCAGGTCTTCTGCACTTGCTTCTAAAGCTACTGGATATCCAATCGCGAAGCTTGCTGCCAAAATAGCAGTCGGTCTTACCCTGGATGAAATGATGAATCCTGTTACTGGCAAAACATATGCATCATTCGAACCTGCACTTGATTATGTGGTGACCAAGATTCCAAGATGGCCATTTGATAAATTCGAAGCGGCAAAGCGTAACCTGGGTACCCAAATGAAAGCAACAGGAGAGGTAATGGCGATCGGCAGAACCTTCGAAGAGTCACTCCTGAAAGCGATCCGCTCCCTTGAAAGCAACACATATCACATGGAACTGAGTGATGCACAGCAATTGACGGACGAGTGGATCGAGAAAAGGATTCGAAAGGCCGGGGATGAACGCCTATTCTACATCGGCGAAGCCCTTAGAAGAGGGGTAACGATTGAAACCATACATGAATGGAGTAAAATCGATCTTTTCTTCTTATATAAAATGAATAGAATCGTAGAGTTTGAAAAGGAATTATCTCAGAATCATTTCCACTTTGAACTCGGTCAAAAAGCTAAGCGCATGGGCTTTTCAGATATCACCGTGGCCAAGCTATGGGATAGTACAGAAGCAGAAGTGTATAACTGGAGAAAAGAACATGACCTGACGCCTGTCTATAAAATGGTCGATACTTGCGCAGCAGAGTTTGAATCAGAGACGCCTTACTTCTACGGCACCTATGAAGATGAGAATGAATCCAGGGTCACTGAACGTGAGAGCGTCATCGTCCTTGGTTCGGGTCCGATCAGGATCGGACAGGGAGTGGAGTTTGATTATGCAACGGTTCACTCAGTATGGGCGATTAAAGAAGCAGGTTATGAAGCGATCATTGTGAATAACAACCCGGAAACGGTTTCGACTGACTTCAGTATTTCGGATAAATTATACTTCGAACCACTGACGGTAGAAGATGTCATGCATATCATTGATCTTGAAAAGCCTAAGGGCGTCGTAGTGCAGTTTGGCGGACAGACGGCAATCAATCTGGCAGACGAGTTGGTCAGAAGGGGAGTCACGATTCTCGGTACCACCCTTGAGGATCTCGACCGGGCAGAGAACCGGGATAAATTTGAACATACTCTGAATGAACTGGGGATTCCACAACCGGAGGGGAAAACGGCAGTATCTGTGGAAGGTGCCCTGTCTATAGCTGGAAACATCGGTTATCCGGTCCTAGTCAGACCATCATACGTTCTCGGCGGAAGGGCAATGGAAATCGTTTACAGGGAAGAAGAGCTTCTTATGTACATGAAGAATGCCGTAAAGGTAAATCCTCAGCACCCTGTATTAATCGACCGCTATCTGATCGGAAAAGAAATTGAAGTGGATGCCATTTCGGATGGAACAGACGTCGTCATCCCTGGAATCATGGAGCATATCGAGCGGGCCGGGGTCCACTCAGGTGACTCCATTGCTGTGTATCCTCCACAACAGCTGACGCCAGAACAAAAGCAAACCATTGTCGATTACACGACGAAACTCGCTAAAGGCTTGAATATTGTGGGCCTCTTGAATATTCAATATGTCATCTCAAAAGGTGAGGTCTTTGTCCTGGAAGTGAACCCGCGATCCAGTCGCACAGTGCCATTCATCAGTAAAATCACAAATGTACCGATGGCAAATATTGCGACCAAATCGATTCTTGGAATTTCCCTTAAGGACCAAGGATATGAGTCGGGGCTAATCCCTGAAAAGCATGGAGTGTACGTTAAAGTGCCTGTCTTCTCCTTTGCCAAATTAAGACGGGTGGACATCACTCTCGGGCCTGAAATGAAATCTACAGGTGAAGTAATGGGGAAAGATTTCACATTGGAAAAAGCTCTCTACAAAGGAATGGTTGCAGCGGGAATGCAGATGAAGGAATATGGATCGGTGCTCATGACTGTTGCAGATAAAGACAAAGACGAAGCCGTGATTCTGGCTCAACGCTTCATCGATATTGGTTATCAAATCCTTGCAACAAAGGGTACTGCAGAGCATCTGACAAAAGCAGGTATTGCTGTTCGTGAAGTAGATAAAATCGGGTCAAGCGGCCCTACATTATTAGATATCATCCAGAGTGGTGAAACACAGCTTGTCATCAATACATTGACCAAAGGGAAACAACCTGCCCGGGATGGGTTCAGAATTCGAAGGGAATCAGTGGAAAATGGCATCCCTTGCCTAACTTCACTGGATACTGCCGAAGCCATCCTGAGAGTGATTGAATCGATGACATTCTCTGCCGAGGCACTGCAAGCACATTCGAAAGCGAAAGAGGCGGTGTTTCAATGATCGTAAACGAAAAGATGGTCGTGCTTTCTCATGAAAGGATTGCTGAAAACATCTTCGAGATCGTACTTCAAGGAGATTTAGTGGAGGAAATAAAGGCTCCAGGCCAATTTGTTCACGTGAAAGTCGGGACTGGAATCGACCCCTTATTAAGGAGGCCGATATCCATCGCATCCCATGACCTTCATGAGAAGACCATGACATTGATCTACCGCGCCGAAGGGAAAGGCACGATGCTCCTTTCCAAAGTTGGAACGAGAGAAAGGGTCGACGTATTAGGCCCACTTGGAAATGGATTCTCCGTAGAACGTGGAAATAAGACCGCACTTTTAGTAGGTGGAGGAATTGGAGTTCCTCCCCTCTACGGTCTTTCTAAAAAGCTGGTTGACAGCGGTTGGAAAGTGAACCATATCCTCGGTTTTCAAAATGAAGCTGTCAGCTTTTACGAAAATGAATTCCGGGAACTCGGAGACACATATATTGCAACTGTAGATGGATCCCTTGGTACTGCAGGCTTTGTAACGGATGTTATCAAGGAAGAAAAGCCAGCCTTTGATGTATTTTATTCTTGTGGTCCTACACCCATGCTGAAAGCGCTGGAATCTCAATTGGATGACAAACGTGGTTTCATCTCATTGGAAGAAAGGATGGGCTGTGGAATCGGGGCTTGTTTCGCCTGTGTCTGTCATAAACAGGATGATCCTGAAGGGGCGAGTTATGTGAAGGTTTGCAGTGACGGCCCGGTATTTCCTGCAGGGGAGGTGCTTCTATGAAGTCATTACAAATCGAATTACCCGGATTATCTCTAAAAAACCCGGTCATGCCTGCTTCAGGTTGTTTTGGATTCGGACGGGAATATAGTCAGTTCTATGATTTAAGCGAGCTTGGAGCAATCATGATCAAAGCGACGACGGAAGAGGCGCGCTTTGGTAATCCGACTCCCCGGGTTGCTGAAACGAATGGCGGTATGCTCAATGCAATTGGTTTACAAAATCCCGGACTCACCGGTGTGATGGAAAAGGAACTTCCTTGGCTTTCACAATATGATGTACCGATCATCGCAAACGTGGCAGGCTCTCAGGTCGAGGATTATGTTGAAGTGGCAAGAGTCATCTCTTCCGCTCAAAACGTGAGAGCCCTGGAGCTTAATATCTCCTGTCCTAATGTTAAAACAGGAGGAATTGCTTTTGGGACTATCCCTGAAGTAGCGAAAGAATTGACCGAGAAGGTAAAAGAAGTCTCTCAGGTTCCCCTGTATGTAAAGCTGTCACCGAACGTAGCCAATATTGTGGAAATGGCAAAGGCCGTTGAAGCAGGTGGGGCGGATGGTTTGACAATGATCAATACACTCCTCGGAATGCGATTGGATATGAAGACAGGGAAGCCGATTTTGGCAAACAAAACCGGCGGCCTATCAGGACCTGCGATTAAACCCGTTGCCATCCGGATGATTTATGAAGTGAGTCAACAAGTAGACCTGCCAATCATCGGAATGGGTGGAATCCAGTCGGCTGAAGACGTCATCGAATACTTCTATGCAGGAGCAAGCGCGATTGCAGTCGGGACAGCAAACTTCGTTGATCCATTCGTATGCAAAACAATCATAAACGATCTACCGCCATTACTCGATGAACTTGGAGTCGATCATATTTCGCAATTAACCGGAAGGAGCTGGGGGAAGAATGACTCAAAAGCCGTTTATAGCTCTTGATTTCCCTTCTTGGGAGATGACATCAAACTTTTTGGATCAATTTTCGGAAAGTTTACATGTAAAGGTAGGTATGGAGCTCTATCTTCAAAATGGCCCTGTCATACTTGAGAAGCTTTTAAATAAAAATCATAGGATATTCCTGGACCTGAAACTTCATGATATTCCCAACACAGTCTACGGAGCCATGAAGGGGCTAGCGAGCTTTGACCTGGAGCTTATCAATGTGCATGCAGCAGGTGGCAGCATAATGATGGAAAAGGCGTTGGAAGGTTTATACGCAGGTACACCGGCCAACCATGAACGCGCTTCTCTAATTGCAGTTACACAGCTGACATCGACATCAGAAGAACAAATGCGAATAGAGCAATTGATCCCTAAAACCATCGATGAATCTGTCTTACACTATGCAACCCTTGCGAAACAAGCAGGGCTTGATGGAGTGGTTTGTTCTCCACGTGAAGCATCTATGATTAAAGAATATTGTGGGAATGACTTTTTACGTGTCACTCCTGGAATTCGCTTAGCTGAAGATGATGCAGGAGATCAAAAAAGGGTCACAACTCCACATTTGGCAAGAGAATTAGGCTCTTCCTACATAGTCGTCGGAAGAAGCATCACGGGTGCAGATCAACCGCTACACGCTTATGAACGGATCGTAAAGGAATGGGAGGGCAAAGCATGAAACAAGAAATAGCAAAGAAATTATTAGACATCGAAGCTGTATATTTAAATCCGGAAGAGCCGTTTACGTGGTCATCGGGAATAAAGTCACCCATCTATTGTGATAATCGTCTGACACTATCTTATCCTTCTGTACGGAATAGCATCGCAGAGGGACTGTCAGAGATGATCCGGCAGCACTTTCCTGATGCAGAGGTCATTGCAGGTACGGCAACGGCGGGAATTCCCCATGCTGCGTGGGTTAGCGAGAAGTTAAACCTCCCTATGTGTTATGTCAGGTCAAAGGCCAAAGCCCACGGAAAAGGAAAGCAGATTGAAGGAATTGCGGCTGCTGGGCAAAAGGTGGTAGTGGTGGAAGACCTAATTTCAACGGGAGGAAGCTGTATAACAGCGGTTGACGCCTTAAGAGAAGCAGGATGTGACGTATTAGGGGTAGTCGCTATATTCACATATGAACTGGATAAAGGGAAAAGGATGCTTAAAGAACAAGATATTAAATCATTTGCACTCTCGGATTATTCAAGTTTATTGGAAGTAGCGGTCCAGAGTGGAATCATCCGAGAAGATGATTTAGCACAATTGAAGCGTTGGAAAGAAGACCCGGAGAATTGGGGAAGTTAAGTGGGAAAGCAACTCGTATGTGAGTTGCTTTTTTTATTATTGCGAGGGGAAGGACCATCATATCTATTATCTGCCTTTTTTTGACATGCAAAAAGTTCAATATGTCTGCTGTTCGAGAGAATCCTCAATATTCCCATAAAAAGCTCAAAACAAAAAAACTCCCACTCCAGTCCAAAATATGACGGAGTGAAAGTGCTTCCTCTCAATATTAATCCCTCAGCGCTCGAACCAGATCCAAATCTGGTGTTACATACACGGTTTGTTGTCCGTCATAAATGACAAAACCCGGCTTTGCGCCTTTTGGTTTCTTTACCTGTTTGACTTCGGTGAAATCTACCGGAACCGAACTTGATTCACGTGCCTTACTGAAGTAGGCAGCGATATTGGCCGCTTCCTTGATGGTTTGTTCAGAAGGGTTGGGATTCTTGATGACAACATGAGAGCCAGGTATATCCTTCGTATGAAGCCAAATCTCTTCTCTTCCAGCGACCCTGCTGGTTAAGTAGTCGTTTTGCTTGTTGTTTTTCCCAACCAGGATTTGAGTACCGTCACTTGAAGTGTACTGTTCAAGTACAGGCTTGGAATTGAGCTTTCTCTTTTTCGTTTGCTTACGAGCCCTAAGGTAACCTTCTTCCTCCAGCTCTTCCCTGATTTCTTCAACATCTTTTGTAGAAGCGGATTCTAATTGCTGCAGCAGTTGCTCTAGGTACACAATCTCTTCCTGAGCTTTTTCGATTTGTTCATGAACGATCGTAATGGCATTCTTCGCTTTTTGATAACGGGAGAAATAATTCTGTGCGTTATCAGAAGGAGATTTTTGAGGATTAAGCGGAATCGTTATACTTTCCCCATTTTCATCATAGTAATTAACCACGCTGACCTCCGTCATGCCACGTTCCACGGCATACAGATTCGACGTAAGGAGTTCCCCGAGTAATTGATAGCGGTCAGCCTGTTGGGCGTCATCTAAAGTCTTCTTTAACTTCTCGATTTTATTGATGTTTTTATCCCGTTCATTTCGGATGAACCGCTCCAAGTCGTTCCCTTGTTGCTTGACGCGGTCCCGTGCAGCTTTTTGATAGAAGAATCGGTCCAGCAATTCACTTAAGGAAGAAAAGGTATGTTTTTCACCCTTGAGATGCTCAAGATCCATCCAGTAGAATGTTTCTTTCTCACCAGTGATAAGGGTCGGATTCTTGTCAAAGGTTTTTGCATGATGAATCAATGATAAGAATGATTCAGCGATGGTTGACTGGTTTCCGATCCCTGCCCGGTGAATGACTTCTTTCGCATAAAGCGGAGATATTCCTGCGAAGGATTGAACGATCTGTTTATCGAGCTTTCCGGCATTGAAATCAAGGGCTCTCAGGACATCATCCTTCGTAGCTTCGAGCGGATCTTTCTTGTCCTGCTGGGGCGGCAGTACATACGTGTGGCCTGGTAATACTGTACGATGTGTATTCATGCTAGGTGAAATATGCTTGATGCTATCAAGGATCATATTTCTTCCTTTATCCACCAGGATGATATTACTATGCCGTCCCATGATTTCAATGATTAATTGTTTGTAAGAAATATCTCCAATTTCGTTTCTTCCTTTAACTTCGAAAATGATCATCCGATCCAATTCCACCTGATTGATGCCTTCAATGATGTATCCTTCAAGGTGTTTTCGTAACAGCATGCAGAACATCGGTGGGACAGAAGGATTTTCATAATTTTCGTTGGTTATTTGGACACGTGAATAACTTGGGTGAGCCGACAAGAGCACTTTGTGGTTTTTCCCGTTTGCCCTGATGATCATGATGATTTCGTTTTTATATGGTTGGTGTATTTTATTAATGCGTCCATGCAATAAGCTTTCATTCAATTCTTTCGTCATATTTCTTGTGAATAATCCATCAAATGACATATATAACATCCTCTGCTTTAATCAATTTCAGTGTAATTACATTTTATCCGTTTTACCTGCTGTCTAAAATGTAACGAAGGTAACCGATTTTTCCTCTATCCTTGGTAAAATGCAAAACCTATATAAATCATATCATTTTTTAGGACGAGTCTGAATAAGAATGCTATGAGAAGGATAACTTTTCGTATCGTAGGAGGAGAGTGACATGGTTGCATGAAATTTCATGAGATGAGACAAGAGGACATAGAGCAGTCATTAAATACTAATTACCAAGAGGGGCTATCAACAGATCATGTAGCAGAAAGACGGAAACAGTTTGGGTACAATCAATTGGAAGAAGCTGAAAGGCAGTCTGCTTTGTTATTGTTTTTCAGTCAATTCAAGGATTTTATGGTTCTCGTGTTATTGGCAGCCACTCTCATTTCGGGATTGCTTGGGGAATACATCGATGCGATTGCCATCATTGCCATTGTACTTATAAACGGTTTTTTAGGGTTTTTCCAAGAACGAAAAGCGGAAAGATCCCTGCAGGCATTAAAGGAGCTTTCTGCACCGCAAGTCTCGGTATTGAGAGATGGAAAGTGGGTGAAGATTGTCTCAAGAGAGGTCATTATCGGGGATGTTATTCGATTTGGCAGCGGAGACAGAATCGGTGCTGATGTACGCCTTATCGAAGCGAATAACCTGGAGATAGAGGAATCTGCACTTACTGGTGAATCAGTTCCAGTTGCAAAATCCACTCAACCTGTCAATGGTGAGAATATGAGTCTTGGAGATTTGGAAAACATGGCGTTTATGGGAACGATGGTCACACGAGGAAACGGGATTGGTGTCGTGACCTCGATTGGCATGAAGACAGCCATGGGACAGATTGCGGATATGATTCAAAAGGCTGAAACCATGACGACCCCCCTTCAGAGAAGACTTGAAGAATTAGGGAAAATCCTCATTACGGTTGCACTTGTACTGACGGCGCTGGTGGTGGGAATCGGTGTGATTCAGGGCCATGATATGTATACAATGTTTTTGGCAGGGGTTTCATTAGCTGTTGCAGCCATTCCTGAAGGGTTACCGGCCATTGTAACAGTGGCTCTTTCCCTGGGCGTTCAGCGGATGATTAAAAAGAAGGCAATCGTTCGAAAACTTCCGGCTGTTGAAACGTTAGGCTGTGCTTCGGTTATTTGTTCGGATAAGACAGGTACCCTTACTCAAAATAAAATGACGGTCACCCATCTGTGGAGCGGCGGGAAAACGTGGACGGTAACTGGAACAGGATACGAGCCCGACGGCCAATTCTATAACGGGGAACGACGTGTGACTCCTCATAGTGAGAATGCCTTACAGCAATTATTGACGTTTGGAATGCTCTGTAACCATGCAGAACTCGTAACCCGTGAAGGAAGCTTTATTGTCGATGGAGATCCTACTGAAGGAGCACTGCTTGTTGCAGGATTGAAAGCGGGACTCTCAAGAGAGTCATTACAGAAGAAATTTACGATTGTGAAAGAGTTCCCATTCGATTCCACCAGGAAGATGATGAGTATCATCGCAGTTGATCAAAATGGAAAGTACTTCTCTGTAACCAAAGGTGCCCCGGATGTTTTGGTCGGGAAGAGCGAGTCGGTCCTTTGGGAAGGAAGGCTCCAAAGGAAATCCTCAGAAATCACGGGAGAAGTAGAGGGTGCCATCCATGACATGTCTTCTAACGCTTTGCGAAACATTGCCATTGCATATAAACCGATCAAGGATAGGGCCTGGGAGTCATTAACGGAGTCAGACATCGAAGAAGGTGTCACTTTCATCGGCTTGCAGGGAATGATTGATCCCCCAAGACCGGAAGTAAAGCAAGCGGTAAAAGAGTGTCGGGCAGCCGGCATCAAGACGGTCATGATCACCGGGGATCATGTGCTGACGGCCAAAGCCATTGCGAAACAGCTGGGAATATTGAAAAATAAAGATCGCGTCCTCGACGGTAAGGCTTTAAATCAGATGGAAGTACATGAACTGGAAGAAATTGTGGATGAAGTATCGGTGTTTGCAAGGGTGTCTCCAGAACATAAATTGAAGATTGTCAAAGCATTGCAAAATAGGGGGCATGTAGTAGCGATGACCGGGGACGGGGTAAATGATGCCCCGGCCATTAAATCTTCTGATATTGGAGTGGCTATGGGGATAACCGGTACAGACGTTGCAAAGGAATCTTCCTCGTTGGTTCTCTTGGATGATAACTTTGCTACGATCAAATCAGCGATCCAGGAAGGCAGGAACATCTATGAAAATATCCGGAAATTTATTCGGTACCTTCTCGCGTCGAACGTCGGTGAAATACTCGTCATGCTATTTGCCATGATTCTTGCCCTTCCACTGCCGTTGGTCCCGATTCAGATTTTATGGGTGAATCTTGTGACAGATGGCCTTCCTGCCATGGCATTAGGTCTGGATAAGCCGGAAGATGATGTTATGAAGAGGAAACCGAGGCATCCGAAAGAAGGTGTGTTTGCACGGGGACTCGGCTGGAAAGTCGTGTCAAGGGGATTCCTGATCGGAGGGGCGACTTTACTTGCGTTCATGTTATCCTACAAGACACACCCTGATCATCTGGCTTATGCCCAAACCGTCGCGTTCGCTACATTGGTCATGGCACAGCTGATCCATGTGTTTGATTGCCGTAGTGAAGTTTCGGTGTTTTCAAGAAATCCTTTTGGGAACATGTATCTTGTCTGGGCCGTATTATCTTCGCTTGTTTTAATGCTGATCGTCATCTATGTACCATCATTGCAGCCAATCTTCCATACGGTGCCGATCGTGTTAAAGGACTGGCTCTTAATCATCGGTTTAAGCTCAGTTCCGACGTTTTTACTTGCAGGGTCATTTTTTGCAAGAAAAAAACAGTGAAATGTGGTATAATCCAAAAGGTAATAGAGAAAATCCTCTATTACCTTTTTTATATAAATAGTGATGTATCGATTATAAGGGATTGTTCCCTTCGCTGAATGAACAGTACAAGATAGGGAGATCAGCGTTGTTCTACATACGTAAACCGTCAAAGGATTGGATGTGATCGTAATGGTTGTCAGTATGACAGGCTTTGGCAGAAGCAAAGTAGAGTCTGAACAACATTCTGTAACGGTAGAAATGAAATCCGTTAATCACAGATTCAGTGAGTGTTATATAAGGATGCCGCGTCAATTATTGAAGCTCGAGGATAAAATAAAGAAACAAGTTTCCCAAAGCGTCAAAAGAGGGAAAGTGGATATTTTCATCACGATCAGCGGTGAAGGCCTAGTACATAAAAACCTGCATATTGACTGGAAGCTCATTCAAGATTATTATCAGTTAGTAAATAAGGTGAAAAAAACCTTCTCATTACATGATGAAGTGCAACTATCCCATCTGTTAGACAGAGAAGAATTTGTGATGGTTGAAGAAATGGAAGAAGAAAATGAAGAGCTTGAGCACTTGGTATTAAAAGCTGTTGATGAAGCCGTGTTGGATCTCAGAAGGATGCGGGAGAAAGAAGGTGAGCTCCTTAAGAATGACTTTCTCACACATCTCCAAAAATTTGAGCTGAGCGTAGGGGAGCTGACCCAACATGCCCCTGAAGTGGTCAATCTATATAGGGAACGATTAAGAAAAAGAATTGTAGAATACAATGAAAATTCTTTTGACGAAAGTCGTATCCTTACGGAAGTGGCCATCTTTGCGGATAAATCAGATATCACAGAGGAATTGACAAGGCTTAAAAGTCACATTCAGTATTTTCATTCCACATTGATGAATGAAGGCCCTGTAGGCAGGAAATTGGATTTCATGATCCAGGAAATGAACAGGGAAGTCAATACAATTGGTTCAAAAGCAAATGATTCCTTCATTGCCACCATTGTGGTAGAACTGAAATCAACACTTGAGAAGCTGAGAGAACAAGTGCAAAATGTAGAATAAGAAGTTTAGTTTTCCGGCATTCCGGCGAAACTAAACTATTGATTAGGAGGAGCATTATGTCGATCAAGCTCATCAATATAGGATTTGGAAATATCGTTTCAGCTAACCGGATAATTTCAATTGTAAGTCCGGAATCAGCCCCGATCAAGCGCCTGATACAAGATGCAAGGGATCGTGGAACACTCGTTGATGCTACATACGGAAGAAGAACAAGAGCGGTCATTATTACGGACAGCGATCACGTCATTCTTTCAGCTGTTCAACCCGAAACCGTTGCTCATCGTTTGACAGATAAAGAGGATTTAGTAGAAGAAGGGCAGGGTAAATAAATGAAAGAAAAAGGATTGCTGATCGTTCTTTCCGGACCATCAGGTGTAGGGAAAGGAACAGTTCGTAAAGCGATTTTTTCCCAGGAAGATACAAAGTTTGAATATTCCATTTCGATGACCACACGGAAACCCCGTGAAGGAGAAGTGGATGGTGTAGATTATTTCTTCAAATCAAGAGAAGACTTCGAAGCGCTCATCACCCAGGGCAAGTTGTTGGAGTATGCAGAGTTCGTTGGGAACTATTACGGGACTCCTGTGGACTATGTACGTGAAACACTGGATGCAGGAAAAGATGTTTTTCTTGAAATCGAGGTACAAGGTGCACAGCAGGTAAGAGATAAATTTCCTGAAGGACTGTTTATCTTTCTGGCACCCCCAAGTCTATCCGAACTTCAAAACCGCCTCGTCACTAGAGGAACTGAAACGGACGATTTGATCCAAGGTAGAATGAATACAGCAAGAAAAGAAATTGAAATGATGAATTTATATGATTACATTGTTGAAAATGATCAGATTGAACATGCAGTAGACAAAATTAAATCCATCGTTCAGGCAGAACACTGCAAGCGGGAACGCGTGCAACAACGATACTTAAATATGCTGGAGGCTGAGTAAATGTTAAACCCATCCATTGATTCATTAATGAAAAAGATCGATTCTAAATATTCGCTGGTAAGTATTGCTGCTAAGCGTGCAAGGAACCTTCAAGACACGGGTGATTATCGTTTGAACCGTTATGATTCTCATAAGTTCGTAGGGAAAGCTCTTGAAGAAATCCATGCAGGTCAATTGTCTATGAAAGAAAGAGATGCCAAAGCAGTCTATTCTGATGAATAAACGGCAGTGTGCTTATTGAATAACTCCAGGGGTTGACTCGAAAGATTTCATCATCTTTCGGGACAACCCTATTTTCTTTTTCTATTAATATCCTTCATAATATAAAGAGGATAAAGAGTAATGGGGGAAAGTAGAATGATGCAGGGGAAAAAAATACTATTATGTGTTTCTGGTGGAATCGCTGTATATAAAGCAGCGGCATTGACGAGCAAGCTTGTTCAAGAGGGTGCACAAGTGAAAGTGATCATGACAGAGTCAGCACGAAATTTCGTTGCCCCCCTCACGTTTCAGGCATTATCACGTCAAGATGTATACTGGGATACTTTCGATGAAAAGGATTCATCTAAAATCGCTCATATTGATTTAGCGGATTGGGCCGATCTGGTACTGGTGGCACCTGCAACGGCCAATATAATTGGAAAACTTGCAAACGGCATTGCGGACGATATGATCACCACAACCATCTTAGCGACGACGGCGAAAGTGTGGATCGCCCCGGCCATGAATGTACATATGTATGATCACCCGGCAGTACAACGCAATATTGATATACTATTTGAGTTTGGCTACCAATTTGTCGAACCAAGTGAAGGGTATCTGGCATGTGGATATGTAGGGAAGGGAAGACTCGAAGAACCGGAGAAGGTAGTCGAATTGATCAGTGATTATTTTTCAAATGGTGACAAAGAAACTATGCTTTTACGAGGAAAGAAAGTAGTGATAACAGCAGGTCCTACAAGGGAAATGGTCGATCCTGTACGTTTCTTCTCTAATCGCTCTACCGGGAAAATGGGATTCTCCCTTGCAGAAGCGGCGGTTTCCCTTGGGGCAGAGGTGTTGCTGATTTCCGGTCCTTCTGAATTACCCGTTCCAAAGGGTGTTGAATATGTTTCCGTCACGAGTGCAGAAGACATGTACAATACCGTCCACGAAGCTTTCCCGGCTGCTGATATCGTTGTGAAGAGCGCTGCGGTTGCTGATTATCGCCCTAAAGAAATTCTGGGGGACAAGTTAAAGAAAAAAGATGGAAATCTCGTGATTGAATTCGAGCGGACAAAGGATATCTTAATGAGTCTTGGTGAGAGAAAGACCCATCAATACCTGATCGGATTTGCAGCAGAGACGACAAACGTCATAGAGTATGCCAGAGCTAAGCTTGAGAAAAAGAGGGCGGATATGATTGTCGCGAATAATGTGAAGGAGTCGGGATCCGGTTTCGGAACAGATACGAACAAAGTAATCATTGTGACAAATCGAGGTAAAGATCGTGAGTTACCATTACTATCAAAAGTAGAGGTAGCTAAAGAAATCTTCAAAGAAGCGATTGCTCAAATGGAGAAGGGTACCGCACATGAACGTAGCTAGTGTCATAGTAGATGTTCCTGCCATGCAGACGGATCGGACGTATGATTATATCATCCCAGATGAGTGGATGGACAGCATCGTTCCCGGCATGAGAGTCATCGTTCCATTTGGTCCAAGGAAGATTCAGGGCTTTGTCATTGAATTAAAGGAAAAAGGGGAAGTCTCGAAGCTGAAATCGATCATCGAGCCGATGGACCTTGTACCGGTTTTGAATAAGGAGCTACTCACACTGGGGAACTGGCTTACAGAGAAGACGCTCTGCTTTAAAATATCAGCATTTCAAGCGATGCTGCCGGCTGCGATGAAAGCAAAATATGAAAAATACTTTCGGCTGGAAGAAAACAGGAGTAAACGCGAACTTCATCTCTCCCTGCAGCGGTTCTTTCAGAATGGAAAAGACGTCGCCTGGAAAGTGATCGAAGAAAGCGGCCTTCTCCCGCTTGTACATAAAGAGGTAAAACGAGGTAACCTAGAAGTCCTTTACAGAGTGAAAGCAAAAGGCAATAAGAAAACCGTTCGTAAGCTTTATCTTAATGTACAGGCTGATAAAGCGGATGAAGTGAAAAACAGTCTGCCTCCCCAGGCAAGTAAACAAAAACAAATTATTGAATATATGATCGATTCTTCGCCTGGTGGAGATGGTATCCTCCAGTCCACACTCTTGGATGACATGTCTACGACTTCAAGTACAATCAAATCGTTGGTTAATAAGGGGATCCTCATTGAGAAGAACGTTGAAATGTACCGGGATCCATTTCAAAATAGAGTATTTGAGAATACTTCACCTCTTACGTTGACCCCACAGCAAGATCAGGCGATTCGTCCGATACTGAGTACCATCGATCAAGAAGAGCATCACACATTTCTCTTGTATGGTGTAACGGGTAGTGGGAAAACAGAAATTTATTTACAATCGATCCAGCGTGTCTTACAGGAAGGGAAGGAAGCCATCGTACTGGTTCCTGAAATATCCCTTACACCACAAATGGTCCACCGTTTTAAAGGACGCTTCGGCGACGATGTTGCCGTCCTTCACAGCGGATTGTCAGTAGGTGAAAAATATGATGAATGGAGAAAGATCCAACGCAAAGAAGTGAAAGTGGTGGTAGGTGCACGCTCTGCCGTTTTTGCCCCCTTCGAAAATTTAGGGATCATCATCATCGACGAGGAGCATGAAACGAGTTACAAGCAAGAAGAAAATCCTCGTTATCATGCGAGGGAAGTGGCGATCTATCGAGGCGAAATCCATGGTTGTCCAGTGATTTTAGGCAGTGCGACCCCATCTTTGGAAACATTCGCCCGGGCTACTAAAGGTGTATATGAGCTCTTGACACTGGATAAACGTATGAATGACGGCCCGCTCCCATCTGTCGATATCGTGGACATGCGGGAGGAATTAAGGAATGGTAACCGTTCCATGTTTTCAACCACCCTGTTTGAAAAGCTTCAATCCCGGATCGAAAAAGGAGAGCAAACCGTGCTATTCCTTAATCGCAGAGGACACTCCTCCTTCATCATGTGCAGGGATTGCGGCTTTGTCCTGCAATGTCCTAACTGCGACATTTCCTTGACGTATCATCGATTTTCCAACGGGATGAAATGTCATTACTGCGGTCATGAAGAAAGTGTACCTACCACTTGTCCGGAATGCATGAGTGAGCATATCCGTTACTTTGGAACGGGCACTCAGAAGGTGGAGGAAGAATTGACGAAGCTCCTCCCGGATGCAAGGATCATTCGCATGGATGTCGATACCACATCCCGAAAAGGATCCCATGAAAAGCTGTTAACGGCTTTCGGGGAAGGAAAGGCGGATATCCTTCTTGGTACCCAAATGATCGCCAAAGGTCTCGATTTTCCGAATATCACGTTAGTCGGAGTTCTTAGTGCAGACACCATGCTGCATCTACCGGATTTCCGTGCTGCTGAGAAAACGTTTCAGTTATTGACACAAGTGAGCGGGCGGGCTGGCAGGCACACATTACCAGGTGAAGTCGTCATTCAAACCTACACACCTGAGCACTACTCGATCGAGTTGGCGTCTGATCATGATTATAATCGGTTTTATCAGCAGGAAATGATGATGAGGAAAATGGGCTCATACCCTCCTTTTTACTACATAACACTGATCACATTAAGTCATGAGGATGTCATGAAGGTAGTGGATATTTCGGAAAAGATGACATCTTACGTCCGTTCCAAGCTATCTGATACGACAATCATTCTCGGGCCTGTGGCGTCACCGATTCCCAGGATCAAGAATAGATATCGATACCAATGTTTGATAAAATACAAACGGGAACCAAATCTTGGCATCACATTGAAAACAGTACTTGATCAGTTCCAAAAACAATATACATCACAGGGGCTAACCATCTCCATTGATGTGAATCCTTATGTGATGATGTAATCAATTAGAAAAATGGAGGACAGTTATGGCAATACTTCCAATTGTAATGCATCCAAATGCCATTCTCGAAAAAGAGTGTGAGAAGGTAACGGATTTTGATAAAAAACTAAAGAAATTACTTGCAAATATGTATGACACAATGCTTGAGGCTGATGGAGTGGGACTTGCTGCCCCCCAGGTGGGAATCGACCTGCAAGTAGCCGTCGTCGACATCGGGGATGATTCAGGAACAATCGAATTGATCAACCCGGAAATCATAGAGTCGAACGGATCTCAAACGGACCTGGAAGGATGTCTCAGTTTCCCTGGTCTATATGGTGAAGTGACCCGTCCATACTCCATCAAGGTGCGTACACAAGATCGAAAAGGAAGAACGGTTGAATTTCAAGCCGAAGGCTTTATGGCAAGGGCGATTCAACATGAAATCGATCACCTTCACGGCATTTTATTTACATCCAAAGTAGAGAAATATATCACAGAAGAAGAATTAGAAGGGTATGAAGCTTAATGACAAAAGTGATTTTTATGGGAACACCGGATTTCTCGGTTCCTGTTCTTCAATCATTAATAGATGAAAAATATGACGTGATCGCGGTTGTGACTCAACCCGACCGCCCTGTGGGAAGAAAGAGGATCCTCACCCCGCCGCCTGTTAAAGTGGCAGCTGAAAAGCATGGTATCCCGGTTTATCAGCCCGAAAAGATTAAGAATGAAGATGAGTTAAACCAGGTGCTTGCTTTAAAGCCTGATCTTATAGTGACCGCTGCGTTCGGGCAAATCCTTCCCAATGCACTCCTTGAGGCACCGAAATATGGTTGCATCAATGTACATGCCTCACTTCTTCCGGAATTGAGAGGCGGTGCACCTATTCATTATTCAATCCTACAAGGTAAAGAGAAGACGGGAATCACCATCATGTATATGGTGGAAAAACTGGATGCAGGAGACATCATCAGTCAAGTGGAAGTAGTTATTGATGAACGGGATCATGTGGGGACCTTGCATGACAAATTAAGCGTTGCGGGTGCCAAACTGTTGATTGATACGATTCCGCCATTGTTGGAAGGGAAAATATCCCCAGTGAAACAAGATGATTCTAAAGCCACTTTTGCACGCAATATCAAACGCGAACAAGAGAAAATAGATTGGAAGAATGACGGAGAGCAAATCTACAACCATATCAGGGGTCTTCACCCTTGGCCGGTTGCTTACACCACTTTGGAAGGATCGGTCATGAAAATATGGTGGGGAGAGAAAGTAAGCGGGGTCACTTCTTCACCTGGCGAAATCATCAGGGTGGAAGAGGATGGTTTCATCATTTCAACCGGGAATTCAACGGGCATCAAAATTACCGATTTACAGCCTTCAGGTAAGAAAAGAATGAGTGCAAAGGACTACCTCCGAGGAGCAGGAGCTCATTTAAAAACCGGCATGATGTTAGGAGATAACGATGAGTAAACGAAATAAAACCGTTCGCGAAGCAGCGCTAGATGTTATCATAGCGGTTGATAAAAATCAATCGTATAGTAATTTGCTGCTTCATTCCGTCATTGAAAAAAATGAACTGCCACAGAAGGATATTGGTTTATTGACGGAGCTGACATATGGAACCATTCAACGAAAAATGACCCTTGATTTCTATTTGGCCCCATTCATTAAAGGGAAGCTCGATGATTGGGTGCGTCAATTGTTACGATTATCCCTCTACCAACTTGTGTATCTTGACAGAATACCGGATCGTGCCGTCTTCTATGAAGCGGTGGAAATCGCCAAAAAGAGAGGGCATAAAGGAATCTCAGGATTAGTAAATGGGGTGCTGAGATCCGTGCAGCGAAAAGGTCTACCCTCTCTTGATTCCATAAAGGATCCAGTTGAACGAGTGGCAATCGAGACGAGTCATCCATATTGGCTTGTGAAGAGATGGGAAGAACAATTCGGTTTGGAGAAAACGAAAGAAATGTGCGAAACCAATTTAATCGCACCAAACCAAACGGCACGTGTGAATACGACTAAAATCAGTCGTGAAGAGCTCGTACAGCAGCTGTTGGAAAACGGGACTGAAGTGAAAGAAAGTCCGATCGTACCTGAAGGGATTCAATCAATCAGAGGGAATCTTGCAAAAACAGAAAGCTATCTCAATGGTCAATGCAGTATACAGGATGAAAGTTCGATGCTCGTTTCGTATGCATTAAAGCTTGAAAAAGGGATGAAGGTATTAGATGCATGCGCAGCCCCAGGCGGGAAAACAACTCATATTGCAGAGAAGCTTTCAGGGACGGGTGAAGTGCACGCACTAGATCTGCATAAGCATAAAGTGAAATTGATCGACGACAATGCATCGAGGCTTGGATTAACCAACGTGATAACGGCAGCCCTTGATAGTCGGAAAGCTGGAGAGAAGTTTGATCATGATAGCTTCGACCGGATTTTAGTCGATGCACCATGCTCGGGACTTGGTGTGCTTAGAAGAAAACCAGATATCAAATACGTCAAAAGAGAATCGGACCTCCACTCTCTACAAAAGATTCAACTGGACATCCTTTCTGCAGTAGCCCCATTACTGAAAAAAGATGGGTTATTAGTCTATAGCACATGTACCGTGGATCGAAATGAGAATGAAGGCACTGTGTCGTCATTCCTTAGCGATCATCCTGAGTTTGAGCCACATCCCTTGGATCAGCTCCCAGAGCCGATAACACCATTCATTGAAGGGAACCAGCTCCAGGTTTTCCCTCAAGATTTCGGCGGGGACGGATTTTTTATTTCCTGTTTCAGGAAAAAGGATTGAGTCGGATTACATCAAAGATTGAAAGTAAAGCAGGAAAATCCACTATTAAAGTCGTAAAAGTACAACAGACCTTAAAAAATCGAATCCTTGAATTCCCGTTACCACTATTACGGGGATCAAGTCGTTCTTATGTGAAGGATGCTCCATCTGTAATAAACAGAAGGGCATAAGAAGAGAAGAGGTGACCTAAGTGAAGACGGTTTATTTTACGGACAAAGGGAAAGTGCGCCAGTTAAATGAAGATAGTGCCGGCGTATTCGTGAATCATCATGGAGATCATTTAGCTGTTGTAGCAGATGGGATGGGCGGCCACAGAGCGGGTGACGTTGCAAGCGAGCTGACCATATCCATCCTGAAGGACTTATGGGAGAAAACTGAGAAATTTCACACCGCTGATGAAGCTGAAAATTGGTTAAAATCAACTATTAACGAAGTAAACAAAGAAGTATATACTTATTCACAATCCAATTCTGAGTGCGAGGGGATGGGGACGACACTCGTCGGAGCCATTTGCACCTCTTTATTCGCGTCAATCGTGAATATTGGTGACAGCAGAGGCTATATCCTGAACGAAAATGGATTTCACCAACTGACAGAAGATCATACCCTTGTGAATGAATTAGTCAGAAGTGGAGAAATCTCGAAGGAAGATGCAGAGCATCATCCAAGAAAAAATGTGATACTTAGAGCGATCGGAACGGAAGCTTCGATTACGATGGATATTAAAACGATTATGTTTGAAGAGGAAGATGTCATTCTTCTATGCTCGGATGGTCTATCTAATAAAGTCTCTGAAAAAGAAATGAAAGAAGTATTAGAGCAGGATCGCTCTCTTCAAAATAAAGGGGAGTCGCTCGTTCATTTAGCCAATGAATATGGCGGTGAAGATAATATTACCGTAGTAATTGTCGAGTTTGCCGCTGAAACGGAAAGCGGGTGATAACATGATGGAAGGTAAGCGCATCAGTGGGCGTTACAGAATTATTAAACTGATCGGTGGCGGTGGGATGGCCAACGTCTATTTAGCACACGATGTGATTCTAGATCGTGAAGTGGCCATCAAAATGCTCCGGATCGACTTTGCCAATGAAGAGGAATTCATTAAACGTTTCCAACGGGAGGCCCAATCTGCTACCAGCCTTGCTCACCCGAATATTGTGAGCATCTATGATGTAGGCGAAGAGGACGACCTTTATTATATCGTCATGGAATATGTTCATGGCATGACGTTAAAGCAATACATACAGCAGTATTCACCGGTTCATGTCGACAAGGCGATCGATATCATGAAGCAGCTGACATTAGCCATGTCCCATGCACATCTTAACCATATTGTTCACCGGGATATCAAGCCACATAATATCCTGTTAGATGAAGATGGAAATGTGAAGATCACGGACTTTGGGATTGCAATGGCCCTCAGTGCAACGAGTATCACTCAAACCAATTCGGTTCTTGGATCCGTCCATTATCTTTCTCCCGAGCAGGCAAGGGGGGGAATGGCGACAAAAAAATCGGATATCTATTCACTAGGTATCGTCATGTTTGAATTGTTGACGGGCAGGCTGCCATTCTCTGGTGAATCGGCCGTCTCGATTGCCTTAAAGCATTTGCAATCTGAAACACCATCTTTAAAAAGATGGAATCCCGATATCCCTCAAAGTGTAGAGAATATTGTGTTGAAAGCCACTGCCAAGGACCCGTTCAGACGATATGAAAGCCTGGAGGAAATGGACGAGGACCTGACATCAGCACTCGATCCCGATCGAATGGATGAACCCAAATTCGCAGTGCCGCTTGATGATGAAGCGACAAAAGCGATTCCGGTCATCACGGATCAAAAGGCATATTCTAATCTGGATGATACGATCGTCCATCAAACCAATACCGATATCGTGCAAACCAAGCCAACGGTCCCGGTAAAGGAAGATAAGAAAAAAGCAAAGAAGAAAGATAAAGGCAAAAAAGCAAAGAAGGACAAACGTAAAAGAAAATGGCCGATCATCATCATCAGCTTGTTCTTTTTACTGATTGTGTTGGGTGTTGCCGCATTTACGTTGGTGCCTGGATTATTGGGGCCGAAAGAGATTGAGGTTCCCGATGTGGCGGGTAAAAACACAACTGAAGCCGTTTCAATGATTGTTTCAGAAGGGTTTGTTGTCGGTGAAACTAAGGAGCAGTCAAGCGACACTGTAGACGAAGGTAAAGTAATCAAGACAAATCCTAAAGCCGGCAGAATGGCGAATGAAGGGTCGGAAATTGATATCTATGTCAGTACAGGAAAAGAAAAGGTGGAAGTAGAGGATTATGTCGGCAAGAATTTTGATGAAATTGCATCAGAACTTGAGGATAAAGGTTTTACGATAGAAAAGGAAGAGGAATTTAACGATGATGAACCATCTGGAACCATTACCGATCAAGATCCTTCCCCTGGAGATGAAGTCGTACCTGAAGAGACGACAATAACCTTTACAGTGAGTAAGGGCTCCAAGCCGTTTGATATGGAGAATTTAGAGGGATATTCAAAAGCAGAGCTTAATCAATATGCAGACCTAAAAGGTTTAAAGATTGAACAAAGACCGGAGGAATTCTCCGATACTATTGAAGCTGGGAAAGTAAAATCTCATGATCCATCACCAGGTACCCCAACTTTCCAAGGGGAAACAGTTTATGTAACAATGTCAAAAGGCCCGGAACCACCAAAGGAAGAGGAATTACCTCCTAAAGAAGTCACATTAAAAATTATGGTTCCATATACAAAAGAAGACGGAACTCCGCAGCCAGTTGAAATTTATATTGAAGACAAAGATAGTACCTATGAGGAACCTGATCAACTTGATGGCATTACTAAAGACACCGAGTTTACTCTCTCATTTCAGTTAGAAGATGGTAAGGACGGTAAGTATAAAATATTGAGAGATGGTCAGGAAATTGACTCTGGGACTGCCAAATATCCTAAAGAAGAATAATTTTCACTTTCCAAAGGGCTGTACCCGGGTTTTTCATGAACCTACGGGACAGTCTTCTTAATTTCATTTATAATGGTTATGATACATAATGGAGATAGCTAAATAATTCAGATAAACGCTTTTGAATAGGAGGTTTCGAATGCCTGAAGGAAAAATTGTTAAAGCATTGAGTGGATTTTACTATGTCCTTTCAGAAGGCAGCGTTACGCAATGTCGGGGAAGAGGCAATTTCCGCAAAAATAAAATCACTCCGCTTGTGGGTGATTATGTTGAATTTCAAGCCGAAAATAAAACCGATGGGTATATCTTGAAAGTACATGATCGAAAGAATGAATTGGTACGCCCTCCGATTGCCAACGTCGATCAAGCTATATTGGTCTTTTCAGCAAGTGAACCGGATTTCAGTCCGGCGCTCCTGGACCGTTTCCTTGTGCTGGTGGAGAGCAAGGAAATCGAACCGCTTATCTGCGTGACCAAAATGGACTTGGTGACATCTGCAGAAGCTGAAAAAATTGAACAATATGTGAGCGAGTACCGCTCTTTTGGATATGAAGTTTTGATGACGTCTTCCAAAACAGAGCATGGTCTTGAGGAGCTGACTCCGTATTTAAAAGATAAAATTTCGGTGTTTGCCGGTCAGTCCGGAGTGGGGAAATCGTCTCTTTTGAACGCGTTAAAACCTGAATTGGAACTGAAGACGGCAATGATTTCTTCGCATCTCGGGCGGGGGAAACATACAACACGACACGTGGAACTCATCGATATCGAAGATGGATTAGTGGCGGATACGCCCGGTTTCAGTTCATTGGAGTTTTCAGAGCTTGAAATAGAAGAACTGCCAAGGTGCTTCCCGGAAATGGTGGAAGTATCCGAAGAGTGTAAATTCAGGGGATGCCTTCACATCAATGAGCCTAAATGTGCTGTGAAAGCGGCTGTTGAAGCGGAAGAAATTCCAACATATCGTTACGATCACTATTTAACTTTTCATAAAGAAATCAAAGAAAGAAAGCCGAGGTACTAAATATGAAAATCGCACCATCCATTCTTTCTGCCAATTTTGCAGAGCTGGGCAATGAAATTAAAGATGTGGAAAAAGGGGGAGCGGACTATATTCATGTAGACGTCATGGATGGTCACTTCGTTCCGAACATTACACTTGGACCGATGATCGTGAGTGCAATCAGACCGCTGACGACTTTACCTCTGGATGTTCATTTGATGATCGAAAACCCAAGTCAGTACATTGAAGCGTTTGCCGATGCGGGGGCTGATTATATCACCGTCCATGTAGAAGCAGATCCCCATCTGCACAGGACGATCCAAATGATCAAAAGCAAGGGCGTTAAAGCGGGTGTCGTCCTGAATCCCGGAACCTCTGCAGAATTGATTAAACCGATCCTGCAGGATGTCGATATGGTCCTCTTGATGACCGTCAACCCTGGATTTGGCGGGCAATCGTTCATTCCATCCGTTGTACCAAAGATTAAGCAAATCCGCGAGTGGGCGAAAGAAGTAAATCCGTCTCTTGAAATTGAAGTGGACGGGGGCATCAACCCTGAAACGGCAGCTATTTGTGCAGAGGCGGGTGCAGATGTGTTTGTTGCGGGATCTGCCATCTATAATAAGCCCGATCGCAGGGCAGCAATTGAAGAATTGAAGAAAGCACTCGTTTAAATGGCATCAGGCTGACCCTAATGGGGTCAGTCTATTTTTATAAAAAAGGGGAGTGTAGGATATGGAAATCAATCTTGTTGCAGGCGGACCCGGGAGATATATACCTGATTTGAGTGCCTATTCAAGTGAAAATACTAAATGGATTGGTGTGGATCGGGGCGTTTACTATTTAATGGAACAACATATCAATCCATGGGTCGCATTTGGGGATTTTGATTCCGTAAGCTCTACGGAATTGGAGGAAATCAGGGAAACAGTGCAGGAGGTCAATCGATTCCAGCCTGAGAAGGACGAAACGGATCTGGAACTTGCACTCAACTGGACAATTGAACAAAGGCCGGAGAAAATCAACATTTTTGGTGCTACTGGCGGACGCCTGGACCACTTTATGGGTAACCTTCAATTATTGATGATGCCAAGCCTTTTAGAAACGGGCATCCCTGTGGAAATCATAGACGTCCAAAATCGATTATACCTTGCGAAATCTGGGGAACATTCCGTCCTGGAAATCCCGGAATACCAATACATTTCCTTTGTTCCTGTTACCGAAAACGTTGAAGGAATCACCCTCTCAGGCTTTAAATATCCATTAAAAAATCGGAATATTTCAAGAGGATCCACACTATGTATTAGTAATGAACTTATACAATCATCTGGTACTTTTTCCTTTTCAAATGGCATATTAATGGTGATAAGAAGCAGTGATTAATGCTTCTATCGACCAGACAGAAAAGAAGATGTACTTAACTGAAACTGCTTGAATAGACTGAACTGTTGTCAAGCGAAACATTACGTTCTTTAGATTGTGGGGAGGGACTAAAAATGCGCTTTTATACAATTAAATTACCGAAATTCCTGGGTGGACTTGTGAGGGCGATGTTGGGAACGTTTAAAAAAGAATAAATGGTTTGTTGGAGATGGCTTGATGCCATCTTCTTTTTTTGACTTTTGATACTGTTCATGTTTATCTTTCAATAAGATGTCCCGCCCAGAAGATCCAGCAAAAAATAAGCGGAGTTTTTCCGGTTATATACAGAGTAAACCTTGAATTAGGGATATTAAGCGGAGTTTTTCCGCTTATAATAGGAAGATCATTCATTTTTGTGCTTATTTGAATTAATAGGCGGAATTTTTCCTTCTATTTCATCTTTTTTAAACAGTAATTTCAAAATAACCGGAATTTTTCCGGCTATTTATTAGCTCTGATGATTAACATGATCTCCCAATCGAGAAGTAGTGCCCCTCTTGAACTTGTCGGGCAAACCCAAGCCTACCCGGCTTTTCAATATGTCCAGCTCCGGCAGCTAGACCCTCGAGGTCATAAGTCAAATCAACCAAAATGGCAAAGAGCGCCATTCCGGTTGATTCGCCTTAAGCTTGTCGGGTCTGACCAAGCCGCCTCCGCTTTTCGATATGTCCAGTTTCAGGGGCTTGAGGCTCGAGGTCATTTCTGAAAAATCCCCAAAGGCAAAAAGCGCCTTCAGGGATTATCCAGAAATGCTTGTCGCCTCAGGGCGAGCCCCTTCTGCTTTTCTGCGATGTCCAGCTCCGGCGGCTAGACCCTCGAGGTCATAAGTCAAAACAACCAAAATGGCAAAGAACGCCATTCCGGTTGATTCGCCTTAAGCTTGTCGGGTCTGACCAAGCCGCCTCCGCTTTTCAATATGTCCAGCTCCAGGAGCTTGAGGCTCGAGGTCATTTCTGAAAAATCCCCAAAGGCAAAAAGCGCCTTCAGGGATTTTCCAGAAATGCTTGTCGCCTCAGGGCGAGCCCCTTCCGCTTTTATGTCTGTAAAGTATTTTTTCTTGAAAGGTTTAAATTGTAGTATTGCATTATAGAAAGTTGTGTGATAAATTATTAAAGTATCTTTATGATAATAAGCGAAATGTGGAACTGAAATTAACTTCAGCTTCTTGTTAGTGAGGAGGGAATATATTATGGCAAAACAATGCGTAGTAACAGGCCGTAAAGCAAGCTCAGGTAACGCTCGCTCTCACGCAATGAATGCGAACAAGCGTACTTGGGGTGCAAACCTGCAAAAAGTTCGAATTCTTGTAGACGGAAAGCCTAAGAAAGTATGGGTTTCTGCAAGAGCGTTGAAATCTGGTAAAGTAGAACGCGTATAATACTTAAAATGGAAAGGCGCCTGATTCAGGCGTCTTTTTTCATTCTCCCATGATCAAATCAGTCATACGGAAGACATATACTCTTGGAATGAGAATGATTAATCTTTGAATAATAAGGAAAAAATAGAGGGTAAACCCAACAAATGAAGCTTGAGATAATAGTTTAGCTTTCAAAAACAGCATACTTATAGTAAAATGTTTTTAGCCAAGCATGTAATTAAAGGGGGAAAACATTCCATGTCCATCGAATTAAAAACGCAGTACGGACAAATTGATATTACGAATGATGTCATTGCAATGATTGCTGGAGGTGCAGCGGTGGATTGCTACGGAATTGTTGGAATGGCTTCAAAGAACCAAATTAAAGACGGTTTCACAGATATCTTACGTAAAGAAAATTTCACTCGCGGAGTGATTGTTCGTCAAGATGAAGAGGAAGTACATATTGATATGTATATTATTGTGAGTTATGGTACAAAAATTTCTGAGATTGCCCATAATGTACAATCCAAGGTTAAATATACTCTTGATAAGACCGTCGGCTTGGCGGTAGATTCAGTAAATATTTTTGTGCAGGGGGTTCGTGTCACGAACCCGTAGTGAGGAGGAAGATTCGTGTCGATTACATCTTTGGAAGGAAAACGTTTTGCCCAAATGGTGATACAAGGTGCCACTCAATTATCTGCTAACGCGCAGCTGGTTGACGCGCTTAACGTTTTTCCTGTTCCTGATGGTGATACTGGAACAAATATGAATTTATCAATGACTTCTGGAGCGAAGGAAGTCCAGAACCATATTCAAGATCATATCGGAAATGTGGCTACTGCCCTTTCGAAAGGGTTATTAATGGGGGCAAGAGGTAACTCAGGTGTTATCTTATCCCAATTGTTCAGAGGCTTTGGTAAAGCGATTGAAGGGAAAGAATCCTTATCGAGTGCAGAGTTTGCCAACGCACTTCAAACAGGTGTAGAAACGGCTTATAAAGCTGTGATGAAACCTGTAGAAGGAACGATTCTAACGGTTGCGAAAGATGCTGCACGAAAAGGTGTGACGGCAGCTGAAACAGAAACTGATTTCGTTAAGTTGATGCAGGCAATCGTCGATGAAGCACAGGCTTCATTGAATCGTACACCTGATTTACTTCCTGTATTAAAGGAAGTGGGAGTAGTCGATAGTGGTGGACAGGGGCTTCTATTTGTTTACGAAGGTTTCCTAGCAGAGCTCAAAGGTGAAAAAGTATCCAATCAGTCATCACTTCCGTCCATGAATGACCTTGTCAGCGCTGAGCATCACAAAGCTGCCCAGGATTTCATGAGCACTGAAGATATTGAGTTTGGTTATTGCACGGAATTCATGGTCCGATTCGAAGAGGATAAACAATCCTTTGTAGATGAAGACTTTCGTCAGGATTTGAGTGAATTCGGTGATTCGCTGCTCGTAATAAGTGATGAAGAGTTGGCTAAAGTACATATCCATTCTGAACAACCTGGTGATGTATTAACATATGGTCATCGATATGGAAGTCTCATCAATATCAAGATTGAAAACATGAGACAGCAGCATAGCAGTATTGTAGGGGAGTCTAAACCGGTCAAAGCTCCGGCAAAGACCCAGGAAGTCGACTTTGCCATTGTTACCGTATCAATGGGTGAAGGCATTGCCGAGTTATACAAGAGTATCGGTGCCACTGCTGTAATTGAAGGCGGACAAACGATGAATCCAAGTACGGAGGATATCGTGAAAGCCGTTGAAGAAGTGAATGCCAAGAAAGTGATCATCATGCCGAATAACAAGAATATCATCATGGCTGCTGAGCAAGCGGCTGAAGTTCTTGAAATGGAAGTAGCTGTCGTTCCGACGAAGACAGTTCCTCAAGGCATGGCGGCATTGCTAGCTTTCAATCCATCTGCTACGGTTGAAGATAACAAGCAGTTGATGACGGAAGCTTCAAAGCAGGTCAAGACTGGTCAAATCACATTTGCTGTCAGAGACACAACGATTGACGGTGTTGCGATTTCAAAGGATGACTTCATGGGAATCTCAGAAGGCAAGATTGTCGTTTCCGATTCTGACCGTCAAAAGTCTTCTAAAAGCTTATTGGAAAAGATGCTGGATGAAGATTCCGAGATCTTAACCATTCTCTATGGTGAGGGTGTAACGGAAAAAGAGGTTGAGTCACTCAGAGATTATGTTGAAGAGCATTATGAAGACGTTGAAGTGGAAGTTCATAATGGTAAACAGCCACTTTACTCCTATATATTCTCAGTTGAATAAGGAATGAAGCGAGGGGGCAGCTCTATAAGAGTTTGTCCCCTTCATCTATGTTAGAATGGTAGTATAGATTGGATGTATAGTTAGGGGGAAAAGCGATGAAATATAAAAGTGTATTTGACATTATAGGGCCTGTTATGATTGGTCCATCCAGTTCTCACACGGCCGGTGCCGCAAGAATTGGGAGAGTGGCAAGGAATTTGTTTCGGCGGGAACCGAAATGGGCGACGATCTCCTTTTACGGTTCGTTTGCCAAAACGTACAAAGGCCATGGAACTGACGTTGCCATCGTAGGTGGGATTCTTGACTATGATACATTTGATGAGCGAATCATCGAATCGATAAAAGTAGCTAAGGAAAAAGGGATTAAAATTAAATTTCAAGAAGAAGAGGCCATCACGGATCATCCGAATACGGCTAGGATCCGCATGGGGGATGAGCAGGGTGAAATAGAGCTTGTCGGTATTTCCATTGGTGGCGGGAAAGTTGAAATCATCGAATTGAACGGCTTTGAGCTTAAACTTTCAGGGCATCATCCAGCGATACTTGTTGTGCATGATGACCGGTTCGGTGCGATAGCATCTGTATCCAACATCATTGCCAAGCATCAATTGAACATTGGTCACATGGATGTATCCCGGAAAGAGAAAGGCCAAATGGCCTTGATGACCATTGAGGTCGATCAGCCGATTGATGAGGCTGTTATCAAGGAATTGAGCTCTTTGCCGAACATTACCCAGGTAACACGGATTTCCGATTAAACAATTACTATAATGACAGCGTTTACATGAGGCGAGGAGGTTATTGGAATGTTTCGAAATGTAGCAGAGTTGGTTGAACTTGCTGAAAGTCAGAATAAGAAAATATCTGATATTATGATCGAACAGGAAATGGAGTTTACAGGTAAAACATTTGAACAAATTTACAGTCAGATGGAGAAGAACCTGGAAGTAATGGAGCAGGCAGTAGCGAGAGGTCTTGAAGGTGTTAAATCCCATTCAGGATTGACTGGCGGTGATGCAGTATTACTGCAGAAATATATTGATTCAGGACGTTCATTGTGCGGTGATACGATATTGGATGCGGTCAGTAAAGCGGTAGCAACGAACGAAGTGAATGCAGCGATGGGGACCATTTGTGCAACACCTACTGCGGGATCTGCGGGGGTAGTGCCGGGAACCTTGTTTGCTGTGAAAAACAAGCTGAATCCTACAAAGGATGAAATGATCCGCTTTTTATTTGCGTCTGGTGCCTTTGGCTTTGTTGTGGCAAATAACGCATCGATCTCAGGTGCAGCTGGAGGCTGTCAGGCAGAGGTGGGGTCTGCAAGTGGAATGGCTGCTGCCGCCATCGTTGAAATGGCAGGAGGTACGCCTAGTCAATCAGCAGAAGCCATGGCGATCACTTTGAAGAATATGCTGGGTCTCGTTTGTGATCCCGTTGCGGGTCTCGTAGAAGTTCCATGCGTGAAACGCAATGCGATGGGTGCTGCCAATGCGATGGTTGCGGCAGATATGGCTCTCGCAGGCATTACTAGTCGGATTCCTTGTGACGAAGTGATTGATGCCATGTATAAAATCGGTCAAACAATGCCGGTGGCACTGCGTGAAACGGCTCAAGGGGGTCTGGCGGCTACACCGACCGGAAGAGAGCTTGAAGCAAAAATCTTTGGGGTTTCCCTGAGTAAACGTGAAGACTCGTAATGGAGAACTGACGATCCAGAACATCAAGGGGATTGGTGAAGAAACAGCTTCACAGCTGAATGATATGGGGATATTTTTTGTTCTGGATCTGTTGGAATATTTACCCTATCGCTACGAGGATTACAGGCTAAGGGATTTGGAAGAAGTTGCACACGATGAGCGGGTCACAGTTGAAGGGAAAGTTCATTCTGAACCTGCACTGATGTTTTATGGCAGAAAGAAATCACGATTGACCGTGAGGATACTGGTGGGCAGGAATTTAGTGCAAGCTGTGTTTTTTAATCAGCCATACTTGAAGAAGAAAATAAATCTTCATGATACGGTGACTGTGACAGGTAAATGGGATAAAAACAGACAAATCATAACGGTCCAGTATTTTCACTCTGGACCTCAGGACAAGCAGGGTGATTTTGAGCCGGTTTACTCATTGAAGGGCACAATGAAAAACAATACTCTCAGGAAATTCATCAAAAAGGGCTTCAGTGAATATAGCGATATGATCACCGAGAATCTACCCTCTCATTTGATGGAAAAATATAAGCTTTCTAGTCGGAAAGATGCCTTGTATCATCTTCATTTTCCAGATTCCACCGAAGATATGAAACAGGCGAGAAGGAGATTCGTGTATGAGGAATTTCTGCTGTTTCAATTGAAGATGCAGGCCCTGAGAAAATTCGAAAGGGAACATTCTTCCGGTATACAACAACTTTACGATTTGGATAAGGTTAAAGCATTCATTGAATCTTTGCCGTTTCCATTGACAGATGCCCAAAAAAGGGTAGTGAATGAGATATCAGCAGATATGAAATCTCCTTATCGGATGAATCGTCTCCTACAAGGGGATGTGGGGTCCGGTAAGACGGTTGTATCTGCCATTGCCCTTTTTTCCAGTGTGACAGCAGGATATCAGGGGGCCTTGATGGTCCCAACGGAAATTCTGGCAGAGCAGCATGCGAACTCCCTCAGTGAACTGCTTTCTCCCAGGGGACTTTCCGTCGCCCTTCTAACAAGTTCTGTAAAAGGAAAGAAACGACGTCTATTACTGGACAAGCTGAAAGAGGGAGAAATCGATATTCTCATTGGAACCCATGCACTGATCCAGGAAGATGTTGAATTCAAACACCTTGGTCTCGTTGTCACCGACGAACAACACCGTTTTGGTGTCAATCAAAGGCGGGTCCTTAGAGAAAAAGGAGAGAGCCCTGATGTATTGTTCATGACTGCGACCCCGATTCCAAGGACACTTGCCATCACGGTATTCGGTGAGATGGATGTCAGTATCATCGATCAGATGCCTGCAGGACGAAAGGCGATTGAAACCTATTGGGCGAAAGCGGATATGTTACCCAGGGTGCTTTCGTTCATGGATAAAGAATTAGATCAGGGGCGTCAGGCTTATGTGATATGTCCGCTGATCGAAGAGTCAGACAAGCTGGATGTGCAGAATGCCATAGACGTTTATAATCAACTGGTCCACTATTTCGAAGGTCGATACAAAGTCGGACTCATGCACGGAAGACTTCATCCTGAAGATAAAGATGGAGTCATGCGGGAGTTTAGTGCGAATCATCTTCAAGTGCTTGTTTCCACTACCGTTGTAGAGGTCGGTGTGAATGTTCCGAATGCGACATTTATGCTCATCTATGATGCAGAACGATTTGGCTTGAGTCAGCTTCACCAGCTGAGAGGACGGGTAGGACGGGGAGAACATCAATCATATTGTATTCTCCTTGCTGAACCGAAGACCGAAGTCGGGAAAGAACGGATGAAGATCATGACCGAAACAAATGATGGATTTGTTCTTAGTGAGAAAGACCTTGAGCTGAGGGGGCCGGGTGATTTCTTCGGCCGAAAGCAGAGTGGTATGCCGGAGTTCAAAGTGGCCGATATGGTGCATGATTACCGGGCATTGGAAGTCGCTAGGGATGATGCTGCTACTTTGATTCAATCAGACCATTTTTGGCATGATCCCGAGTTCGAACCGCTCAGGGAGTATTTGGCCAGGTCAGGAATATTAGAAGGGGAAAAGCTGGACTAGAAAGGCAGATTGTGAGATTATTTCTTGCAATCTGCTTTTTTAGATTATATACTACTATTAGTACCTAGTACTAATACTGGACGGTGTTAATATTGAGACTTTCGAAAAAAGAAAGACAGGGAAACCTGACAGACACGATTAAAGAAAATCCTTTCATTACTGATGAAGAATTAGCGGAACGGTTTCGGGTGAGTGTTCAGACAATCCGTTTGGATCGTATGGAATTATCCATACCTGAGCTTCGTGAACGAATTAAGTATGTGGCTGAGAAATCGTTTGAAGACGAAGTAAAGTCATTGCCTATCGAAGAAATTATTGGAGAAATTATTGATATAGAATTAGACCAAAGTGCTATTTCCATTTTTGACGTGAAGCAGGAGCATGTTTTTGTCAGAAATGGAATTGCAAGGGGACATCACTTGTTCGCTCAAGCAAATTCACTTGCAGTAGCCGTCATAAATGATGACCTGGCCTTGACCGCCAAGTCAACGATCCGTTTTACCAGACCTGTAAAAGAAGGGGAGCGGGTAGTAGCGAAAGCAAAAGTGATACATATGAAGGATCAAAAGGACCGAACAACGGTAGAAGTTCAAAGTGCAGTCGGTGGTGAGCTCGTTTTTACAGGTGAATTTGAAATGTATCGCTCTAAAAAATCTGTAAAGGATGAAGAGTAGATGAAATTAGCCGTTGATGCAATGGGCGGAGATCATGCCCCGAAAGAGATCGTACTCGGTGTGAAGCGAGCATTGAATGAATTTAATGATATTGAAGTGCTATTATATGGTGATGAAGAACAGATCAAACAATACATCACTCCTTCAGACAGGCTGACAATTGTACACACAAATGAAGTGATTGAGGGGACCGACGAGCCTGTCAGAGCTGTAAAGCGTAAAAAGAACGCGTCCATGGTACTGATGGCTCAGGCGGTCAAAAACGGGGAAGCCGATGCGTGTATTTCTGCCGGGAACACAGGTGCTCTGATGACGGCTGGACTATTTATCGTCGGGAGAATCGAAGGCATCGAACGCCCAGCCCTTGCTCCAACTTTACCTACCCTGGACGGAAATGGATTCCTTATGCTTGATTTGGGTGCAAATGTTGATGCGAAGCCTGAGCATCTTGCGCAATATGCCCTCATGGGGAGCATTTACGCCGAAAATGTGAGAGGAATTAAAAATCCACGCGTAGGGTTATTGAATATTGGGACAGAAGACAAAAAAGGAAATGAATTAACGAAACGGTCATTCCAGTTACTGAAGGACCTGCCAATAAATTTCGTCGGAAATGTAGAGTCCAGGGACTTGCTGGATGGACCGGCCGATGTAGTCGTAACAGATGGTTTCACTGGTAATATGGTGTTGAAGACCATCGAAGGAACGGCACTTTCTGTCTTCTCCATGCTTAAAAAGACCTTTACGGCGTCAACGAAAAATAAAATTGCTGCAGGATTGGTGAAGAATGACCTTAAAGGATTAAAAAATATGCTTGATTATACTGAGTATGGCGGAGCAGGATTGTTTGGGCTAAAGGCCCCGGTAATCAAAGCCCATGGCTCATCGAATGAAGTGGCGCTATATAATGCCATGAGACAGGCAAGGGAAATGGTGAAGCACGACGTTTCCAATACTATTAAAGATGCTATTAAGGGGAGTGTGGAATAATATGAGTAAAATTGCGTTCATCTTTCCTGGACAAGGTTCCCAAACGGTGGGAATGGGAAAGGATTTAGCTGATCAATACCCTGAGGTACAGTCGTATTTCATGAAAGCAGATGAAAGATTGGGTACAAATCTTTCTTCAGTCATATTTGAAGGTCCACAGGAGGAGCTTACGCAGACTACAAATGCACAGCCTGCGTTATTAACGACCAGTATGGCTATCCTCGATCGTTTAAAAGCTGAAGGAATTACGGCGGACTATACAGCCGGACACAGCTTAGGTGAATATTCTGCCCTGGTTGCTTCAGGTGCCATGAAATTTGAAGATGGTGTGTATGCTGTCCGTAAAAGAGGGGAATTCATGGAAGAAGCAGTTCCGGATGGAGAAGGCACGATGGCGGCTGTTCTTGGTATGGATAGAGATTCCCTTAAGGAAGTTACCGACCTAGTAACGGAAGAGGGTCATATCGTCGGGCTCGCAAATTTAAATTGTCCTGGACAGATCGTCATTTCAGGTACGGTGAAGGGTGTGGAGCTTGCATCGGCAAAAGCGAAAGAAGCTGGAGCAAAGAGGGTCATCCCCCTTCAAGTCAGTGGGCCCTTCCATTCTCAATTGATGAAGCCTGCTGCGGATCAATTTGTATCGATTCTGGATTCGATTGTGATTGAAGATGCCTCTGTACCAGTCATAGCAAACGTAACTGCCAAACCTGTGACCGAACGTGAAGAGATCAAGCGTTTATTAATTGAACAATTATTCTCCCCTGTTCAATGGGAAGATACAGTTGAGAAGCTTCTTGATTTGGGTGTGGATACATTTGTCGAAGTAGGACCGGGTAAAGTCCTTTCAGGATTAGTGAAAAAAGTAAACAGACGAGTGAAGACTTATTCCGTTCAAGATGAAGCATCCTTGGAACAAACCATTCAGGCCTTGAAGGAGGAAGCATAAATGAATTTAGAAGGTAAAGTGGCACTTGTTACGGGAGCATCCCGTGGAATCGGAAGAGAGATTGCTCTTGAACTTGCCCGTGAAGGTTGTAATGTTGCAGTGAATTTTGCGGGAAGCGAAGCGAAAGCAAACGAAGTGGTAGATGAAATCAAGAGCTTAGGCAGAGAAGCAATCGCTGTCCAGTGTAATGTATCGGATGGTGAAGCGGTTCAGGCCATGGTGAAGGAAACGATCGGTCAATTTGGTTCTATCGATATCCTTGTGAATAATGCCGGCATCACGAAAGATAATTTGTTGATGAGGATGAAAGAAACGGAATGGGATGATGTCATCAACATCAATCTTAAAGGTGTCTTCCTTTGTACGAAAGCCGTTACGCGTCAAATGATGAAGCAGAGAAGTGGAAGAATCATCAATATCTCTTCCATAGTCGGAGTAAGCGGGAATCCGGGACAGGCAAACTATGTAGCAGCCAAATCCGGTGTAATCGGATTGACGAAAACTACGGCCAAAGAATTAGCAGCACGCGGCATCACGGTGAATGCGATTGCTCCTGGATTCATTTCCACGGATATGACAGATAAGCTTCCTGAAGATGTCCGCAATGAAATGTTGAAGCAAATCCCTCTCAGCCGTTTTGGGGACCCGAAAGATATCGCAAAGACAGTAACATTTGTTGCTTCTGATTCAGCTGCGTATATGACGGGACAAACTCTCCACATCGATGGCGGAATGGTCATGTAAAGGTAAGGAAATAATAAAATATTCATCGTTTTCATGTATACTCTTTTCATTAGAGGTCAAAATGCTCTATAATACTTGAGGGGAGGTGACAAAAATGGCAGAAGTATTAGATCGTGTAACAAAAATTATCGTTGATCGTCTAGGTGTAGATGAATCTCAAGTAACTCTTGAAGCTTCTTTCAAAGAAGATCTAGGAGCTGACTCCCTTGATGTAGTTGAGCTGGTTATGGAACTTGAAGATGAATTCGACATGGAAATCTCTGACGATGATGCTGAAAAAATCGGCACAGTAGGTGATGCTGTGAACTACATACAAGCAAAGGCTTAATCGTTAGATTGAATTGACAGATGGCACCTGTCATCTTATATTCAAACCATTTAAAACTTGGTAGGG
Source organism: Rossellomorea sp. YZS02 (assembly GCF_033963925.1). Classification (NCBI taxonomy): domain Bacteria; kingdom Bacillati; phylum Bacillota; class Bacilli; order Caryophanales; family Bacillaceae; genus Rossellomorea; species Rossellomorea sp. YZS02. Next base: position 210,651 of record NZ_JAXBLY010000004.1, read on the forward strand.
GCTTCATCTCTACCAAGTTTATTTGTGTTCTAACCTCACACGCAAGAATTTTTTGCGTAAATCATTTTTTTAGAATAAACTTGATTAGTATACATTGAGAACATATTAGCAAGGTGGAGTGCCTTATGCGAAAGCAAAGCAGAAACGGATTATCTAAACATAAAAATGATTTGAAATTCAAGACATTTCAAAATCAAATGGGAATTCAATTTAAAGACGAAAAACTCCTTAAACAAGCTTTTACTCATTCATCCTATGTGAATGAGCATCGTCGAAAGCCTTATGAAGACAATGAACGCTTAGAATTTCTCGGTGACGCCGTCCTGGAATTGACGGTATCTCAATTTCTCTTCAAGAAGTATCCCATGATGAGCGAGGGTGAACTTACGAAATTAAGGGCGGCCATCGTTTGTGAGCCATCCTTGGTGAAGTTTTCAATCGAATTGAACTTCGGTGAACTCATTCTCCTGGGAAAAGGGGAAGAAATGACCGGGGGACGTGAGAGACCGGCTCTGCTTGCCGATGTCTTCGAAGCTTTTATCGGGGCGGTATATTTGGATCAAGGGTTAGAGACGGTCGTTTCAATCCTTGAAAAAGTTGTCTATCCAAAGATTAATGTCGGTGCTTTTTCTCATGTGATGGATTACAAGAGTCAGTTACAAGAGCTGGTTCAAAGAGGCAGCGCAGGTATGATCGAATATAGTATCTTGGAAGAAAGCGGTCCGGCCCATAATCGCCAATTCATTTCCAGAGTGAGTTTAAATGATGAAGAACTGGGAATTGGTAAGGGCCGATCTAAGAAAGAGGCTGAACAACAAGCCGCACAAAAGGCTCTGGAAAAGTTAAAACAGAAGCTAGACGCTAAATAGGGGGAAAGAAGATGTTCCTCAAACAACTAGAAGTAATGGGGTTTAAATCTTTTGCAGAAAGAATATCCGTGGAGTTTGTCCCGGGTGTCACGGCAGTCGTTGGTCCAAACGGAAGTGGAAAAAGCAATATTATAGACGCAATCAGGTGGGTACTTGGTGAACAATCTGCCAAAAGCCTGCGCGGTTCTAAAATGGAAGATGTCATCTTTGCCGGCAGTGATTCCAGAAAAGCACTCAATATAGCGGAAGTGACACTTGTTCTTGATAACGAGGACGGTGCACTTCCTATCGACTATAGTGAGGTGAGTGTCACAAGAAGGGTCTACAGATCGGGAGATAGTGAGTATTTGCTAAATAAACAGCCGTGCAGGCTGAAGGACATCATTGAGCTTTTCATGGATTCAGGTCTGGGGAAAGAGGCATTTTCCATCATCAGTCAGGGAAAAGTAGAAGAAATCCTGAATAGTAAGCCTGAAGAAAGAAGAACGATCTTTGAAGAGGCTGCAGGGGTATTAAAGTATAAATCACGTAAGAAAAAGGCTGAGAATAAGTTATTTGAAACACAGGAAAATCTTAATCGTGTAAATGACATCCTTCACGAATTGGAAGGGCAGGTAGAACCCCTGAAGATTCAAGCTTCTATGGCCAGGGATTATCTGGAGAAAAAAGAAGAACTTGAGAAGTTTGAAGTTGCCTTAACCGTTTATGACATTGAAGATTTACATAAGCAGTGGGAACGTCTTAGTGATGAATTCGAGAAACATGGGAAAGAGGAGCAGTCCCTTTCTGCATCGATCCACAAAAAAGAAGCAATCCTGACTCGAACGCGGGATAAAATAGCCGCTCTCGATGAGTCCATCTCAAACCTGCAGGAAGTTCTCCTTGCTACCAGTGAGGAATTAGAGAAACTTGAAGGTAGAAAACAGGTTTTGGTGGAACGAAAGAAAAATTCTTCCACAAACGAATCTCAGTTGAAGCAATCCATTGAGGAAGCAAAAACACAAATCGATCTTTTAGCTACTGAAAAAGAGAAAGCAGAGCTTGACTTTGAAAGAATCAATTCTGAAGTATCCGGGCTAAAGGAACTCCTTGTAACGAAACAGAATCAATTCAAGCATTACAATGAAAACATTGAAGATGTCATTGAATCTTATAAAAGTGATTACATCGAAAAACTAAATCAACAAGCATCGGCGAAAAATGAAATTCAATACCTGAAGCAACAGTTGGAACAGCAATCGAGCCGTAATGGCCGATTGGAGGCAGAAAACGAAAGATATGTCACGCAGCGTGACGAATTACATTTGCGCCACAAGGAAAAGTCGAAAGAACTTCAAGAGCAAAAAGAACATATCGAAGAGCATATCTTCCTGTACCGGGAAGAACAGAAAAAGCTTGAAACTGTGAAAGCCAAATATGAAAAACAGGAAAAAACCCTATATCAGGCTTTTCAATACCTTCAACAAGCAAAATCCCGGAAAGAAATGCTGGAAGAAATGGAAGAAGACTATTCAGGATTTTTCCAAGGGGTGAAAGAAGTCCTTAAGGAGCGTGAAGGCCGGTTAACAGGCATCCAGGGGGCTGTTGCTGAACTTATTACTGTTCCAAAATCGTATGAAACGGCAATGGAGACGGCTCTTGCTGCTTCGATGCAACATATTGTGGTGAATACCGAAGAGGATGGCCGAAAAGCGATTGCCTTTTTGAAGAAGAACCAATATGGGCGCGCCACTTTCTTGCCGATGAATGTGATTAAAGGAAAATCGATTCCGGAAAGTCAGAGAAATATGCTGAAAGGGCACCCTTCTTTTGTTGGGGTTGGAGCGGATCTCCTGAAATTTGAAGATCGCTATACAATGATTATTTCCAACCTGGTCGGTAATGTCATCATCACAGATAATTTAAAAGGCGCTAACGAAATAGCCAAGCTTGTTCAATATCGCTATCGGATCGTTACGTTGGATGGAGATGTGGTCAATCCCGGCGGATCGATGTCTGGTGGTACCGTAAAGCAGAAGAAAAATTCACTCCTATCCAGAAAAGGTGAACTTGAAGAGATGAAAGAAAAGCTTTCTGCTATGGAAAGTCAGACAGGCGAGCTTCAATCTCTAGTGAAGTCACTCAAGGAAGAGAGCGTTTTCCGCGAGAAGAAGCTGGAAGAAATGAGAGTGAAAGGAGAGAACTTGCGTCTTAAAGAGCAGGAACTTCTTTCGCAGCTCCGTGAAATCGAATTGTCCAAGCAAAACCTTGACGACAGGCTTTCCTTATATGACGTGGAGAAAAGAGATTTTACATCGATTAAGGAAAAACATGATTCCAGAACAAAGGAATTGGAAGAGTCTCTCGAAAAAATAGGTGAAGAGGTTTCCGATCTTGATCAAAAGATTAGTGAGTTGACGCGTCAGAAAAACAGTGAACGTACCTCGAAAGATGCTTTGCTGAATGAAATCAGTGATATTAAGGCAGAACTTGCTGCGAGGAATGAGCAGCTCGTTAACAGCCGCCATCAATTGAAAAGAGTTCAAAATACAATACTGGAAACAAACAAGCGAAAAGCAACTTTAGAGGATGACCTTGAATGGCTGCAGACCGAAATGAAGGATAACTTCTCCGGGGAAGAACAGATCGGCAAAAAAGCTGAAGAGTGTGCAGTTCAAAAGGAAGAAACTTCTGGATTGATTGCTGTGCGCCGGGACGAGCGCTCAGCCCTTCAGCAAAAAGTAGAAGATGAAGAGCTCGAGCTTAAAGAGTTGAAGCGTCAGCATAAAGGACTGGTCGGAGCATTAAGAGACGAGGAAGTGAAAATCAATCGTCTTGATGTTGAGCTGGAGAACCGCCTTGATCATCTAAGAGATGAGTATATGCTATCATTTGAAGCGGCGAAGGCAGATTACCCCCTTACGATAGAAGTCGATGAAGCAAGGAAGAAAGTTAAACTAGTGAAACTGGCACTGGAAGAACTCGGGACTGTCAATCTGGGTGCGATTGATGAATATGAACGTGTCAAGGAAAGGTACGAATTCTTAGTTGATCAAAAAAATGATCTGTCAGAAGCGAAGGACACCCTCTATCTAGTCATCAATGAAATGGACACGGAAATGATTAAACGATTTGATCAAACCTTCACGAGTATTCAGGAGGAATTTGAAGGAGTGTTCAAAGCATTGTTTGGCGGGGGGAGAGCTCAGTTAAAGCTGACGGATCCGTCTGATCTACTTCATACCGGTGTGGATATAGTAGCCCAGCCTCCGGGTAAGAAGCTTCAGAACCTTGGGCTGATGTCCGGTGGGGAAAGGGCGCTGACCGCCATTGCCCTGCTATTTTCAATATTAAAGATCCGTCCGGTACCATTCTGTATACTCGATGAAGTGGAGGCAGCACTGGATGAGGCAAATGTACAGAGATTCAGCCAATATTTAAAGAAATTCAGTGACGAGACACAATTTATCGTCATCACTCATCGGAAAGGTACCATGGAAGAAGCGCACGTACTATACGGAGTTACGATGCAGGAATCCGGTGTGTCTAAATTAGTATCTGTCAGATTACAGGAAACAAAGGAACTACTTGAAACTTAAAAAGGGTGTGGGAAAGTGAGTTTTTTTAAGAAGCTTAAAGATAAATTTACACAGTCGAGTGATAATGTAACAGAGAAATTTAAAGATGGCTTAAGTAAAACGAGAAACAACTTCACATCTAAAGTGAATGACCTGGTCGCGAGATACCGCAAAGTCGATGAGGAGTTCTTTGAGGAGCTGGAAGAGATCCTCATCGGAGCGGATGTCGGCTTTGATACCGTCATGGAGTTGATCGATGAACTTAAGCTTGAAGTGAAGCGGAAAAATATTCAAGACACGGAAGATGTGCAATCTGTCATCTCAGAAAAGCTCGTTGAGATCTACCAGGGGGACCGTGAAGAGGACAGTACCCTGAACATTCAGGAAGACCAACTGACGGTTTTACTGTTTGTCGGAGTAAATGGGGTAGGGAAAACGACAACCATCGGAAAAATGGCTCATATGTTCAAAGAACAGGGTAAGAATGTTGTTCTTGCAGCAGGTGACACATTCCGTGCGGGAGCCATCGAACAGCTTGAAGTATGGGGTGAGCGCGTCGGGGTACCGGTCATTAAGCAGGCAGCGGGAAGCGATCCTGCGGCAGTGATGTTTGATGCCGTTCAATCTGCAAAAGCGAAAAAAGCAGACATTCTTATTTGCGATACAGCAGGTAGATTGCAAAATAAAGTAAACCTAATGAAAGAGCTGGAAAAAGTCAAGCGGGTGATTGAAAGAGAAATTCCTGGAGCACCTCACGAAGTATTGCTCGTTCTTGATGCAACCACAGGTCAAAATGCCATGGTACAGGCAAAAACCTTTAAAGAAGCAACAAACGTCTCAGGAATTGTCCTGACGAAGTTGGATGGTACAGCAAAAGGTGGGATTGTACTTGCAATCAGAAACGAACTCGAAATCCCTGTTAAATATGTAGGACTGGGAGAAAAAATGGATGATCTTCAGCCGTTCGACGCTGAAAAGTACGTATATGGATTGTTTTCAACCCTCGTAGATCAACAAGAAGAATAAATCATACTTGATAGGGCAGCCTGATGAGAGACTCTGAAGATGTAGTCTTGCAGGCTGCTCTTTTTTTCATAGAGTACGGAATGGGTTTCACCTATGAAAAATCAATAAGTATCCTTGACAAACACCCATAAACACTGTATTCTTCATATGTAAAGGTTTTTCACTTAACAAGGAGGGATATCCGTGCTGGAGAAAACGACCAGAATGAATTATCTCTACGATTTTTATCAGTCTTTGTTAACTCCAAAGCAAAGAAGCTACATGTCCCTCTATTATCTGGACGATTTCTCATTGGGTGAAATCGCCGAGGAATATAATGTTAGCCGGCAAGCAGTGTACGATAACATTAAGCGGACAGAGGCCATGATTGAGGAGTACGAAGAAAAGCTTTTATTATTTAATAAATTTCAAGAACGCAACGAGATTCTTGATCAATTAAGACAAAAAATAGAAGAGCCATCAATCGATTCTTCTCTTTGTTTAAAACTCATTGATGATCTTGAAATATTGGATTAGGAGGCGGCATGAATGGCATTTGAAGGATTAGCCGACCGACTGCAAGGTACAATTCAAAAAATCCGTGGAAAAGGAAAGATCTCTGAAGCGGATGTTAAAGAAATGATGCGTGAAGTTCGTCTTGCTCTTTTAGAAGCTGACGTTAATTTTAAAGTGGTGAAGCAATTCGTCAAGAAGGTAAGTGAACGGGCTGTCGGACAGGAAGTCATGAAGAGTCTGACACCAGGACAACAGGTCATTAAAGTTGTTCAAGAGGAGCTTACGAACTTGATGGGTGGCGAACAAAGTCAGATTGCCGTTGCAAAACGTCCTCCAACCGTCATCATGATGGTTGGTTTACAAGGAGCCGGTAAAACGACGACCACTGGTAAGCTTGCGAACCTGCTTCGAAAGAAACACAATCGCAAACCGCTTTTAGTGGCTGCCGATATATACCGTCCCGCTGCGATCAAGCAGCTTGAAACCATCGGAAAGCAATTGAGCCTTCCCGTGTTTTCAATGGGAGATCAGGTAAGTCCGGTGGAAATTGCGAGAAAAGCCATTGAACAGGCAAAAGAAGAACATCACGATTATGTTCTCATTGACACGGCAGGTCGACTTCACATCGATGAAAACCTGATGGGAGAGTTAAAAGAAATAAAAGAACTCTCGAACCCGGATGAAATCTTCCTCGTTGTAGATGCCATGACTGGTCAAGACGCAGTTAACGTCGCCCAAAGCTTTAATGAAGCTCTTGGTATATCCGGTGTTGTGCTGACCAAACTTGATGGTGATACTCGAGGCGGAGCAGCATTATCCATCCGTTCCGTCACTGAAAAACCAATTAAATTTGTTGGGATGGGCGAGAAGATGGATGCCTTGGAAGCATTCCACCCTGAGCGCATGGCTTCAAGGATTCTAGGTATGGGGGATGTATTGTCCCTCATTGAGAAGGCCCAGGCTAATGTGGATGAAGAGAAGGCGAAAGAACTGGAACAAAAAATGCGTACCATGTCTTTCACATTTGATGATTTCCTTGATCAATTAGGTCAGGTGCGGCAAATGGGCCCACTTGATGAACTGCTCAAAATGATGCCGGGAGCTAACAAAATGAAGGGTCTGGATAAGATTCAAGTCGATGACAAGCAGATCAGTCACGTTGAGGCGATTATCCAATCCATGACGGGTGATGAGAAGATTCACCCCGAAACCATTAATGCGTCCCGTCGTAAACGGATTGCCAAAGGAAGCGGTACGTCCATCCAAGAGGTGAACCGCCTTCTGAAACAATTCGAGGACATGAAGAAAATGATGAAACAGATGAGCGGCATGCAAGGAAAAGGTAAGAAAAAAGGGATGAAATTCCCATTTATGTAAGCAATTCGTTCAACTTTTTAAAAGAAAAATTGAACTGTTAAGAAAAAACACTTTACAAACAAAATACACATTTGATATTATACTAACTTGTGTGAAACTATTCGGAGGTGCTTTAATTATGGCAGTAAAAATCAGATTAAAACGTATGGGAGCAAAAAAATCTCCTTTCTATCGTATCGTAGTTGCAGATTCTCGTTCACCACGTGATGGACGTCAAATCGAAACAGTTGGAACTTACAACCCAGTTGCTAAGCCGGCTGAAGTGAAAATTGATGAAGAGTTAGCTCTTAAGTGGTTATCTAATGGTGCGAAACCATCTGACACAGTTCGTAACTTATTCTCAAAACAAGGCATTATGGAAAAATTCCACAATGCTAAAAACAGCAAGTAATCGATTAGATCGATGAAAGATCTTATTCTAACGATTGTGAAACCCTTGGTGGACCATCCTGAAGCTGTCCGCGTCGATTTGGATGAAGGAACGAACGGCTTAACCTATAGGTTATCCGTTCATCCCGAGGATATGGGAAAGGTCATTGGGAAACAAGGGAGAGTAGCTAAATCGATTCGAACTGTGGTATACGCTGCAGCAGGATCTTCACAACAGAAGAAAATCTTTTTAGAGATAGTGGAGTGAGGATGCTTTCATAAGCTCCTGACACCATCTATAGGAATTAGGGGACTGACCCATAAAGGTTACTTATTAGCCTTAAGCCGTCAGTCCCCTTTTTCATAGGGAATATTGCTAATCAATGGTATGATAGTAAAAGAGGGTTATGAGGCCCTCATACAAGCCGCCACTCCCCTAAGAACACCCTTAAGGATCTCAACTTCAGTGAGGGGTGAATAGAAGGAGGAGGAAGAACGTTTGAAAGTGATACATACAATTACAGTTAAACAGGTTCTGACTGAAAAGAGTAAAGACCTGCTGATGAGACGATATGAAAACCAGAAGTTTCATTTGAAAAAGGAAAGTGACCAGCTGCAATTCGAAATGAAAAAAATTGAGAGGGGAAAGAAATACCCGTCAACTAAATTAAATCAGCATTTTGAAAGAGAATTAAATGAGCGTGCCGAGAAAATCAAACTTTTGGATTTTCAGATGGAACAGCTGGACATCCTGCCAATTGGAAGCGAGCTGAAGGAAAAGGAGGTCCAAGGTATGATGGACATCCAAGTTGGTGACAATTGGGAGGAAGAAACCCTTTCAAAGACGATAGTAATAGAAGATGGTATCGTGAAAGAAATACGCTAATGCAAGAGGTGAATGCGATGGAAAAGTGGTTTAATGTAGGGAAGATTGTCAATACCCATGGTGTCAAAGGGGAGGTAAAGGTCGTTTCCACAACCGATTTCCCTGAAGAACGTTATCAAAAAGGAAATACCCTTTATTTGTTCCAAAATAAAGGACAAAACCCAATCGAACTTGTGATCAAATCTCACAGAAATCATAAAAGCTTTGACTTACTTACCTTCGAAGGCTTTGAAAATATCAATGAGGTTGAGAAGTTCAAAGAAGGAATTCTGAAGGTTCAGGAAGACCAGCTGCAGGAACTCGGCGAAGGGGAATACTATCTCCACGAGATTGTAGGCTGTAAGGTCGTGACGACCGGAGGAGAAGATCTGGGTACCGTCAAAGAGATCCTGAGTCCGGGGGCGAACGATGTATGGGTAGTAAAGGGAGAGAGGGGAAAAGAGTACCTTATCCCTTACATAGAGGATATTGTGATCAGTGTCGATATCGAGGAGCAGCTCATAACCATTGAACCGATGGAAGGTCTATTATCATGATGAGAATTGATGTCCTGTCCCTATTCCCAGGAATGTTTGAAGGTATCTTCGGTGACTCAATTTTAAAAAAAGCTACTGAAAAAGAAGCCGTTTCATATAATGTGATTAACTTCCGTGAGTACGCGGATAACAAACACAATCAGGTAGATGATTATCCCTACGGCGGGGGAGCCGGTATGGTCTTGAAGCCTCAGCCGATATTTGATGCAGTTGAGGCGTTGAAGAAAGAAGAAAAATCAAAGCCAAGAGTCATCCTCATGTGCCCACAGGGAGAACGCTATACCCAGAAAAAGGCAGAGGAGCTTGCGAAAGAAGATCACCTCGTGTTTATTTGTGGTCATTATGAAGGCTATGATGAACGAATCAGGGAGCATGTTGTGACAGACGAAATATCAATCGGAGATTATGTACTCACGGGTGGGGAGCTTGGGGCCATGGTGGTCATCGACAGCGTTGTACGGCTTCTTCCAGGGGTTCTGGGGAACGAGGATTCCCCTATACTGGATTCATTCTCGTCAGGGCTACTGGAGCACCCTCATTACACCCGTCCAGCCGATTTCAGAGGAATGAAGGTACCAGGCGAATTGATTTCCGGAAACCATCGCCTGATAGAGGAATGGAGAGAGAAAGAAAGCCTGAGGAGAACCTTCGAGAGAAGACCCGATTTATTGGAGAGTTATACACTTTCAGATCAGCAGAAGGCATGGATTGAAGAATGGAGAAAGTCTAAATAGACTCTTGCATCCTGCATGCCCATATGATATTATATTCTTTGTGGCTTGAGGAGTTAGCTCCCAGAGTCATTGATCCCGATGTTCCGCTGCAATCTATCGCTTTTGTAAGAGCATCTGTTGGAAGGAGTTGAAAAAGATGCACAAATTAATCGAAGATATTACGAAAGAACAACTTCGCTCTGATCTACCATCTTTCCGTCCTGGTGATACAGTACGTGTACACGTTAACATCGTTGAGGGTACTCGTGAACGTATTCAGGTATACGAAGGAGTAGTAATCAAACGCCGCGGTGGCGGTATCAGCGAAACATTTACGGTTCGTAAAATTTCTTACGGTGTTGGTGTTGAGCGTACTTTCCCAGTACACACACCAAAGATCGCTAAGTTAGAAGTTATTCGTCGCGGTAAAGTCCGTCGTGCGAAACTTTACTACCTACGTAACCTACGTGGTAAAGCGGCTCGTATTAAAGAAATTCGATAAGAACGTAAGAAAAGGAGCTTGGAGACAAGCTCCTTTTCCTTTTCCTAAAACCTTTCGTCATATTGGGCTTAAGGGAGAATCAAGACTAATTTAGGGAAACCACCTTTTTTTAATGAGAATTAGAAGGATTTCTAGTAGAATAGAAAAAGATAGAAAATATTTTGGGTGGTGGAGATGTGGTTAAGGAGAAAAACGAGTGGTGGGAGTGGATGAAGGCACTGTTGATTGCAGTAGGTTTGGCTGCTATTATCAGATTCTTCTTATTTGCACCTATAGTGGTTGATGGATTATCTATGATGCCTACTTTACATAATGGTGATCGAATGATTGTAAGTAAACTTGGCGAGCCCGAGAGATTCGATATCGTTGTATTCCATGCGCCTGAACACAAGGACTATATCAAGCGTGTCATTGGATTGCCGGGAGATAAGGTAGAATATAAAAATGATACACTATATATTAATGGAAAAGCTTATGCTGAACCATATTTACAAGAATACAAAGACCAATTGAACGGTGGTGTCTTAACCGAAAATTTCACGTTGAAGGATATTACCGGTGAAGAAACGGTTCCGGATGGGGAAATCTTTGTGATGGGTGATAATCGTCGATTCAGTAAGGATAGTCGCCATATCGGAACGGTTTCGACGGATGAAGTGATCGGGGACACAAAAGTGATCTATTGGCCTGTTAAAGATTTCGGTTTGGTGAAATAATAGAAAAAAGTCGTTTGGAGGTGGTCATATGACAATACAATGGTTTCCAGGGCATATGGCTAAAGCTCGTAGGCAAGTTACTGAGAAATTAAAGCTTGTAGACATTGTAATTGAATTAGTAGACGCAAGAATTCCATTATCATCAAGAAATCCGATGATTGAAGAAATTATCGGTCAAAAGCCGCGACTCGTCTTATTAAACAAAGCGGATATGGCTGACCCTAAGAGGACGAAAGAGTGGATTGCCTACTTCAATGAACAGGGTGTCACTGCCCTTTCGGTAAACGCACAGGCAGGCAAAGGCCTTCAAGTCATCGTGCAGGCAGCTAAAGAAATCCTGAAAGATAAATTCGACCGCATGAAGTCGAGGGGGATGAGACCACGTGCCATCAGGGCGATGATAGTGGGGATTCCTAATGTAGGGAAATCTACATTAATCAACAGGTTGGCGAAGAAAAATATTGCGAAAACCGGAAATACCCCAGGAGTTACAAAAGCCCAGCAATGGATCAAAGTCGGTAAAGAGCTGGAATTGCTTGACACTCCGGGGATACTGTGGCCGAAGTTTGAAGATCCAAAGGTTGGTTATAAACTGGCGTTAACAGGTGCAATCAAGGATACGATCCTGAACTTACAGGATATAGCTGTATATGGTTTGCGCTTTCTTGCAGAACACTATCCTGAGCGACTGGAAGAGCGTTACGGCCTCGATGGGATATCGGAAGAGGTTGTGGATAGCTTCGATAAGATCGGGGCAAAACGGGGCTGTCTGATGGCAGGCGGAGAAGTGAATTATGACAAGACGTCTGAAATCATCGTCAGGGATATCCGGAATGTACAATTAGGACCCATGACGTTTGATTTCATTGGTGAAACTGAGCAGCATGATGAATAACGAAAAGAGGCTGGATAAAGGGACGAATCTCTTTTACACAGCCTCTTTATTTTTGCAGGGATTATCCGATATATACGAGGAGGAAGAAACGTGACGAAAGTACATAGAACGATCAAAGAGGTAAAAGAATTGATCGGGACACTGTCTGATTCTGATCCGATTTTGGAGGAATTGAAACAGGATGATAGAAAAGGGGTTCAGAAACTTCTGATGCAGCTAGATCGGGAACGGATGAAGCAGGAAAAGGAGAAAGAAGAATTCGATATTCTCACACGGTACGAAACGGAGCTTCGCCAACAGGGCTTTACCCATATCGCAGGTATAGACGAGGTGGGGAGGGGACCGCTTGCAGGGCCGGTCGTCACGGCAGCCGTCATCCTGCCATCTAACTTCTATTTGGCGGGGTTGAATGATAGCAAGAAGCTCTCAGAGGCGAAAAGAGAAGAGTATTATGAATATATCCAAAAGCACGCCATATCAATTGGCATAGGTATGGTTCATGCTGAAGAGATTGATTCCATCAATATTTATCAAGCGACGAAAAAGGCGATGAATGAAGCAATCGTGGAGCTGCCGGTTGAGCCTGATTATTTATTGATTGATGCAATGAAAATTCAATCACCATATCCGAGTCAGTCAATCATTAAAGGAGACGCGAAAAGCATTTCCATTGCTGCAGCTTCGATTATCGCCAAAGTAACAAGGGACCGGATGATGAAGGAATATGCTCTGAAATATCCCGGCTATGCTTTCGAGAAAAATGCAGGCTATGGAACAAAAGACCATTTAATCGGATTGGAGCAATTAGGTGTGACACCTCTTCATCGAAAAAGCTTTGCACCAGTAAAAGAGATTCTTCACTCCGGTCATTAAGTGACAAAATGGAAATACAAAGCGTATTTCGTAGAGATGATCCGTTTGAAAACAGAATCTCGCTAAGCTCTGTCACCCAGCGCTTTTAAACAGCCAAATATAAAAGGATGAGTTCCAGTATTACGACTAAATCATGGGACAGGGGGATAGAAAGATGACCCACATTCATGGTCCTGCAGGCAGTCAGCCACTCCCCACTGCGGGCGGGAAACCATTTTCATTACAAGAAGGAAAGGTATTAAATATAAAAGTACATAAGCTATTGGGTAATGATTCTGCAGAAGTATCTGCTAATGGTCAGCGTTTTGTGGCAAAACTCGAAGCTCCTTTGAAAGAAGGAGAGCGGTACTGGGTGGAGGTGAAGCAAACGGAGAGTGGGATAAGCCTCAAGTTGATACCATCTCAAAATGAAGATGGGGAGAGTATTGCATCCAAACTCTTACATCACCTATCCATTTCGACCAAAGAGAAAGAAATGACTTCATTAGTGATGGAGCTTGTGAAGAATAAGATACCCATTAATAAAGAAATGCTTCTATTTGCAGAGAAGTATGTCAATGGCAAAGAGGCATCTCTTAACATCAAGATAATTGTTGAAATGGCAAAAAGGAATTTACCGTTTACAGACAGGGTATTTTCTTCAATGAAATCCGGAGAAAAGGGTGATTTTATTTCCCTGTTGGACACACTCTCTTCAAAGTTGAGGGAAACAGGGAGGGATGCAGGCACTCTTCATTTGCTTCAAAAGCTTCAGAAACCTATAAGGATGATCATATCCGAAAACCTTGTCATCAAAGCCTTGACTGGGTTAGCAGATTCTTCCCAAACCTTTTCAAACCGATTGGGCCATTTTGATTTATTGAAGACCCTTGGATTCTTTTCGAATGAAACATTCATGCATCAATGGAAGGAAGGGTTAACAGGGATGATTCTGGAAGGGAAAACTTCAGAAGGAAAGCGAGATGGAGAGCTTTTACAAGGCACTTCACCCCAAAATCGTTCAACTGAGAATCTTCGGAATGAACTGAATCAGATTTCAGCGAAGATTGGCAGCAGGCCGGAATCCCAAAAAGCAGCTGACTCCCTTGTTGAAAAATGGTTGAACACACTGACGGGAAACAAAGATGGTGCTTCCGAATCAGCGGCAAAACAGCTTGTCAAATTGGCGGGAAAGGAGAATCTGTTGGAGAAGAATCTTACCAGACTTGAAGAAATGTGGGGAGGGCGTGTCCCTTCGTCCAATCAGGAGAAGATCTTTCAACAGCTTCATCACCAAACGGTATTAGAACTCACTCAACAACTCAAGGGAGAAGAATTGGCTAAAGTATTGAAAAGGGTGATTGGTGATTTCGGGATCAACTATGAAGCTCAGTTTCATAAAGGATATGAGATCCAGGGTCAGACACTCAAGGAGCATCTCATTGGGCTAAGCCTGCATCACTCTGCACCAGACATCCGCCAATTAGCAGATGACATTGTTCTGAAAATGAACCATCAGGTGCTTCAATCCCAGGACCAATCTCCGTTTCTGACAATCGTGCAACAATTTCCACTGTATCTGTTTGGGCGAAACACGGATATCACATTACAGTGGACAGGAAAAGAAAAAGAGAAGGGGGTAATAGATGGGGACTACTGCCGTGTATTATTCTATTTGAACCTGGAGGGAATCAATGAAACATTGATCGATATGCAGGTTCAAAATCGTGTGATTTCCCTAACTATTTGGAATGACCACCCTGGGATCGAAGCTTTGTCACAATCATTCATTCCAGAGTTGAAGGAAGGACTGGATAAGCTTGACTATCAGTTTTCGACCCTAAAGGTGAAGGCCCCTGATAAACATGCAAATCTATCAGATAAAATCTTAAGTGATGAGTCTAATCGAACATTTTCCGGAGTTGATGTGAAAATATGAAAAGCCGGCACGAGCGGAGAGAAGCAATCGCATTAGGGTATAACCAGCATCATGGGTCTGCTCCAAAAGTCGTAGCAAAAGGAAAAGGCATGATTGCTGACAACATTCTTTCAAAAGCGGCTGAGCATGGTGTACCTGTACAAGAAGATAAGAGCCTTCTGTCCCTGCTCGGGAACCTGGATATCGGTGAATCGATCCCGGAGGAATTATACGGGGCAGTGGCAGAAGTCTTTGCATTCATCTATCGTTTGGACAGAGGTATATCCAAAAAGGAATAAATAATGGTTTTTCCCTGTATTTAATATATGAATTCAATAGTTCGAAATGTAAAATATATTTTTTGAGTATAATAATTTATGGGCGTTACCCTCAAGAAACATGGCGTGATGAGGACGAATACTATCAAAATATGTTCAGAATTTTTAAATTAATATAATATTTTTAGCATAATGGTAGACATATATACTGTCATTTTATACAATGAAAGCGCAGTCTATTTTTTGAAGAGTTTGATAGGAGGATGGAAAATGAATATCCATGAATATCAAGGTAAAGAAATCCTCAGAAATTACGGGGTGTCCGTACCAAATGGTAAAGTGGCTTTTACAGCTGAAGAAGCAGTAGAAGCGGCGAAGACGTTAGATTCCAGCGTGTATGTAGTTAAAGCCCAAATCCATGCAGGTGGTCGAGGTAAAGCTGGCGGAGTTAAAATCGCTAAAAGCCTTGACGAAGTGCGTACATATGCAGATGAGTTAATCGGTAAAACTTTAGTAACTCACCAAACTGGTCCTGAAGGTAAGGAAGTAAAGCGCTTACTTATCGAAGAAGGCTGTGATATCAAGAAAGAATATTATGTAGGTCTGGTACTCGATCGTGCGACTTCCCAGGTTGTCCTTATGGCTTCAGAAGAAGGCGGTACAGAAATCGAAGAAGTAGCAGAAGAAACACCTGAAAAAATCTTTAAAGAGTACATTGATCCAGTAGTTGGATTAACAGGTTTCCAAGCGAGACGCATTGCTTTCAATATCAATATTCCTCAAAAACTTGTTGGGAAAGCAGCAAAGTTCATGATGGGTCTTTATAATGTTTACATCCAAAAGGATGCTTCGATTGTTGAGATCAATCCATTAGTTGTAACGGGTGACGGAGACGTAATGGCACTAGATGCGAAGTTCAACTTCGATTCAAATGCATTATACCGTCAAAAAGATGTTATTGAATTACGCGATCTTGAAGAAGAAGATGCAAAAGAAATCGAAGCATCTAAATATGACCTGAGCTATATTTCCCTCGACGGTAATATCGGCTGTATGGTTAATGGTGCAGGTCTTGCCATGGCTACGATGGACATCGTGAAGCATTATGGCGGAGATCCCGCTAACTTCCTTGATGTTGGGGGCGGTGCCACAGCAGAAAAGGTAACGGAAGCATTCAAAATCATCCTTTCTGATGAAAACGTTAAAGGTATTTTCGTGAATATCTTCGGTGGAATCATGAAATGTGACGTGATTGCAACAGGTGTAGTAGAAGCAGCTAAGCAAATCGGGCTTCAAGTACCTCTTGTCGTACGTCTTGAAGGTACGAATGTCGATTTAGGAAAAGAAATCCTGAATCAATCAGGATTGAATATTATTGCAGCTGAATCCATGGCAGACGGCGCACAAAAAATCGTTGAGCAAGTAGGCTGAGAAAGGCGGGGGACTAATGAGCGTATTTATTAATAAAGATACCAAGGTTGTTGTACAAGGAATTACAGGATCAACAGCTCTTTTCCACACAAAGCAAATGCTTGAATACGGTACACAGATCGTGGCAGGTGTTACACCTGGAAAAGGCGGAACAGAGGTTGAAGGCGTACCTGTCTTCAATACTGTTGAAGAAGCAAAAAAAGCAACTGGCGTAAATGCTTCCGTCATTTATGTTCCTGCACCATTTGCAGCAGATGCAATCATGGAAGCGGTAGATGCCGAGCTTGATTTGGCTATTTGTATCACAGAGCATATCCCAGTACTGGATATGGTAAAGGTTAAACGTTATATGGAAGGTAAGAAAACACGCCTTGTCGGGCCGAACTGTCCCGGAGTCATCACTCCTGACGAGTGTAAGATCGGGATTATGCCTGGCTACATCCATACAAAAGGTCACGTTGGGGTTGTTTCCCGTTCTGGTACACTGACGTATGAAGCCGTACACCAACTTTCACAAGCTGGAATCGGACAGTCTACGGCAGTAGGTATCGGTGGAGATCCTGTAAATGGAACAGACTTTATCGATGTATTGAAAGCTTTCAATGAAGACGAAGATACGTATGCGGTCATCATGATTGGTGAAATCGGCGGTACAGCTGAAGAAGAAGCAGCTGAGTGGATCAAAGCCAATATGACCAAGCCTGTAGTAGGATTCATCGGTGGACGTACGGCACCTCCAGGGAAGCGTATGGGCCATGCCGGTGCGATTATTTCAGGAGGTAAAGGAACGGCTGATGAGAAAATCCGTGTGATGAATGAATGTGGAATCCAAGTGGCTCCGACACCATCAGATATGGGAGAAACATTGATCAAGGTACTGAAAGAAGAGGGTATCCTCGATAAATGTAAAACCCACTAATCCAGTTCTGAGACTGATAGCAATGCTATCAGTCTCAGTTTTATCTTTGATAAATATAAGTACAGGAGGTTGTAAATGAAAGATAATCGTCGAATGCTCTTTCATATTCATCATTGCAGGGGCATAGGTATAAAAGGAATCAAACGACTGATGGAAAGCTATCGTCATCTTCACTCTATATTTAATCTATCCCCAACCAAGCTCCAACAAATAACCACTGCAAGCTCTATGAATATAGAACTCTTCTATAAAGACCTTCATTCCTTTCCTTCCCATCGTTATATGAAACTCTATGAGGAAAATGATATAGAGTGGATCACCCTGTTCGATGATGATTATCCTGAATTATTGAAAAACGTATATGATCCACCCTTCCTGCTCTTTTTAAAAGGGGACAGGAGACTGCTTCAAGGCTCAACTAAATTGGCAGTGATCGGCTCGAGAAATGCCACCCTCTATACTGAAAAAATTCTTCATAATATGATTCCTCAATTGACCGAAAGAGAAGTGGTCATCGTAAGCGGACTCGCTAAGGGTGCAGATACGATCGCTCATAAAGAAGCGATAAGATCAGGGGGGAAAACGATTGGTGTACTGGGTGGAGGTTTCCAGCATATTTATCCAAGACAGAATGTTGACCTTGCCGGGTATATGATGAATCATCACTTGCTTATTTCAGAATATCCACCGTATACAAAACCCGAAAAATGGCATTTTCCATTTAGAAACCGGATCATCAGTGGTCTTAGTGACGCTGTCCTGGTTACAGAAGCCAGAAAAAAGAGCGGTACCTTCATAACGGCAGATTATGCATTGAATGAAGGAAGGGAAGTGCTCTGTATACCCGGCTCGATCTATGACCCTTTGGCAGAAGGGACAAACACACTCATTCAAGAAGGAGCAAAAATGGTCTTATCAATAGAAGATATTTTTTCGGAACTTCATGTTTAAACGGAAAAAATGAAGAAAAAATGGTAGATCAAGACCGTTTTTCACACGTGAAGAATTGAATAAATACAAGTTATTTATACAAAATGGTTGCAATTATGGTAAAACTGTTATACATTTTGCAACAGGTATCAAAACTGTATTTAAGAGAAAAAAATAGTTAAGTGCAATACTATTCTACACTGAAATCAATTTCATACCTATGTGAATATAAGTGTAAACGTTTCCGTTTGCTCTTGAATATTCCAAGGTACTATAAACAGTGATTATTTTCCTCTTTAAGGAGGCTTATTGGATGGCAGATTATTTAGTAATAGTGGAATCGCCGGCTAAGGCGAAAACAATTGAACGTTATTTAGGGAAAAAATATAAGGTAAGGGCTTCAATGGGTCACGTCATCGACTTGCCGAAGAGTCAGATGGGTGTGGACGTTGAAAACGAATTCGAACCGAAGTATATTACGATACGCGGCAAGGGACCTGTATTAAAAGAACTGAAAACGGCAGCGAAAAAAGTAAAGAAAATCTTTCTCGCGGCCGACCCCGACAGAGAAGGGGAAGCGATTGCGTGGCATCTTGCACACAGTCTGGATATGGACACATCTTCTGCATGCCGTGTGGTATTCAACGAAATCACAAAGGATGCAATCAAAGAATCTTTTAAACATCCCCGCGCAATCAACATGGACCTGGTCGATGCACAACAAGCCAGAAGGGTTCTGGATCGATTGGTAGGATACAATATTAGCCCGTTACTATGGAAAAAGGTCAAAAAGGGGCTCAGTGCCGGCAGGGTGCAATCCGTTGCCGTCCGCTTAATTATTGACAGAGAAAATGAAATCAAAGACTTCACCCCTGAAGAGTACTGGTCCATAGAAGCTGAATTCACGAAAGGGAACGATACGTTCCAAGCATCATTTTATGGAATCGACGGGAAGAAGGTTGAATTGAAGACCGAAGATGATGTAAAAGAAGTGCTCGGAAAAGTAAAAGGAAAATCCTTTGAAGTGAATAAAGTGACGAAGAAGGAAAGAAAAAGGAATCCGGCTCCTCCGTTTACCACTTCTTCCCTACAGCAGGAAGCAGCCAGGAAATTAAATTTCCGGGCTAAAAAGACGATGATGCTGGCTCAACAATTGTACGAAGGAATTGAGATGGGAAAACAAGGAACCGTTGGATTTATCACCTATATGAGAACGGACTCCACCCGTATTTCTGAAGTAGCTCAAAAAGAAGCAAATGAATACATCGTGAATAAATATGGTCAGGAATTTATGAAGCAGTCTGACCGCAAAGAGAAAAAACAGCAAAAAGCCCAGGATGCCCACGAAGCAGTTCGACCAACCAGCACTTTAAGGGATCCATCTTCGGTGAAAGAGTTTCTCTCAAGAGATCAGTACCGGCTCTATAAATTGATCTGGGAACGATTCGTTGCCAGTGAGATGGCTCCTGCCATCATGGACACCATGAGTGTAGATCTTGTGAACAATTCGGTCATGTTCAGGGCGACTGGTTCGAAAGTGAAGTTTCCAGGATTCATGAAGGTATATGTAGAAGGGTCTGACGATCAAAAAGAAGAAAAAGATAATTTTCTTCCAGCATTGGAAGAAAGTGATAAGGTGAAAAGTGAAAACATTGACCCGATTCAACATTTCACCCAGCCGCCACCAAGGTATACCGAAGCAAGATTGGTTAAGACCTTAGAGGAACTCGGTATCGGAAGACCTTCCACCTACGCGCCGACTCTCGATACGATTCAACGCAGGGGATATGTGACTCTTGATAATAAGCGTTTCATTCCAACCGAGCTTGGTGAAATCGTTCTGGAATTGATAAGGGAATTCTTCCCGGATATCATTGATGTCGAATTTACAGCAAACATGGAACGCAGTCTTGATGATATTGAAGACGGTAATGTAAAGTGGAAAAGGATCATCGATCGCTTTTATCAAGACTTTGAAAAGCACTTGGAAAGAGCGGAAAATGAGATGGAGAAAATCGAAATCCGCGATGAACCCGCCGGGGAAGATTGTGAGGAATGTGGGCATCCGATGGTGATCAAGATGGGTAGATACGGGAAATTCATGGCTTGCAGCAATTTCCCGGATTGTCGGAACACCAAGGCGATCGTCAAGGAGATCGGTGTAAAATGTCCTAAATGTGAAAAAGGAAACATCATTGAACGGAAAAGTAAGAAAAAACGTATTTTCTACGGATGCGATCAGTATCCTGAGTGTGATTTCTTATCCTGGGATAAACCGATTGAACGCAAATGTCCTAAATGTGCTGAGTTACTCGTAGAGAAGAAGCTTAAAAAAGGTAATCAAATTCAGTGTACGAACTGTGATTATAAGGAAGAACCTCAGAAATAAGATTGGTTTGTCATTCCTGGCGACGATTCTTAATCCGGGAGGACCTGTTGGAGAATTGCCATTGATCACTAAGAACTGCTGAATCAGGCAAAATTGTCGACAGAGTCAATAAAAACATTGATTGTTGAACAATGAACGAATACAATGTAACGAGGGACTGTCCCAACAGGTGATTTCTCTATTACCTAATGGGTCAGCCCTTTTGTGTTTTGTTTCAAAATTTGTCATAATCATCATACATTTTCAATATACATTTATCTTTCTTATCATTGTCCCTTCGTGTACAATGCAGATTGGATAAAGCTCGGACTGTAGGAGGTAGAATCATGTCAGTAAACGTCATCGGAGCAGGTCTAGCAGGTAGTGAAGCCGCTTGGCAGATCGCTAAAAGGGGAATTAAAGTCAATCTATTTGAAATGAGACCCATTGTTAAAACACCTGCCCACCATACAGATAAATTTGCAGAGCTTGTGTGCAGTAACTCACTAAGGGCAAATACTCTTACGAATGCAGTAGGAGTGTTAAAAGAAGAAATGAGACATTTGGATTCAGTCATCATGTCAGCAGCTGATGCCTGTTCCGTTCCGGCTGGAGGGGCATTGGCCGTAGACCGCCATGAATTTGCAGCGTTGGTTACAGATAAAGTGAAAAATCACCCGAATGTTACGGTGATGAATGAAGAAGTTACAACCATACCCGAGGGGATTACGATAATAGCTACCGGACCCCTTACAAGTGAAAGTCTGTCAAAGCAAATCAAGCAACTTACGGGGGAAGAACATTTATATTTCTATGATGCAGCTGCACCAATCATTGAGAAAGATTCCATTGATATGGATAAAGTCTACTTGAAATCCCGTTATGACAAAGGGGAGGCTGCTTATCTGAACTGTCCGATGACTGAAAGTGAGTTCAATACTTTCTATGAAGCCCTTATTGCTGCGGAGACGGTCCCGTTGAAGGAATTTGAGAAAGAAGTTTTCTTCGAAGGCTGCATGCCAATCGAGGTCATGGCTGAACGGGGAAGAAAGACAATGTTATTCGGACCGCTTAAACCGGTTGGATTAGAAGATCCTAAAACGGGAAAGCGCCCGTATGCTGTAGTACAATTAAGACAAGATGATGCCGCAGGGACACTCTATAATATTGTCGGTTTCCAGACACATCTAAAGTGGGGGCCACAGAAAGAGGTGCTTCGTTTGATCCCTGGCCTCGAGAATGCGGATATTGTCCGTTACGGTGTCATGCACAGGAATACTTTCATCAATTCACCAAATGTTCTAAAGGATACCTATCAGCTGAAGAGTCATGAACACCTCTTTTTCGCAGGTCAAATGACAGGGGTTGAAGGGTATGTAGAATCAGCAGCAAGCGGTCTGATCGCAGGGATCAATGCGGCAAAACTTGCGAATGAAGAAAAACCACTTGTGTTTCCGTATGATACGGCCATCGGAAGTATGGCAAGATACATTACCACAGCGAATAAACATAACTTTCAACCGATGAATGCCAATTTTGGGCTTTTCCCTGATCTTCCAAAAAAGGTTAAAGGTAAAAAAGAGCGGAATGAGCAACATGCGAATAGGGCATTAGAAACAATTCAGAACTTTGTGAAAAAAGTGTAAAATTCATTGCAAGGGTAGCTCTGTTGTGTTACTATTTAGTAGCCCTTGTGAGGTGTTAAACATGGAAAAAAAATTAGATGAACAATTACAATCCTTTACTGAATATTTACAAATAGAAAAGCATTATTCTGTTCATACTTTTGAACAATATCGTCATGATATCGAAGAGTTCTACGTATTTATGAAAGAACAAGGTTTACGTTCATTAAAAGATGTCGAGTATTCAGATGCGAGGCTTTTTTTAACTAAGCTTCATGATCATGGATTAATGAGATCTTCCATTTCAAGGAAGGTTTCCAGCATAAGAAGTTTCTACCGTTATTTAAACCGGGAAAAGCAGCTGCTCGAGAACCCTTTTTCGTTTGTCAATCTGCCAAAAAAAGAACAGCGTTTGCCTAACTTCTTTTATGAGGAGGAAATTGAAGCTCTGCTTCAAGCATGCGATGGGAACACACCAATGGACATACGCAACCGGGCTATATTTGAGCTACTCTATGCAACGGGAATCCGCGTAAGTGAGTGTACGAGTATACAGTTGGCTGACGTTGATTTCCGCTTATCTACCATCCTGGTGAAAGGTAAAGGGAATAAAGAGAGATATGTCCCATTTGGGAGCTTCGCACACGATGCCCTTGAACAATACATAACACATTCCAGGCCCAAGTTGATGAAGAATGAGACACACACACAACTGTTGGTCAATCATCGTGGAGGAGCGTTAACCCAAAGAGGTGTGCGTCTGATCTTAAATAAGATTATCGAGAATGCATCATTAACGGGGAAAATACATCCTCATATGCTGCGGCACACCTTTGCTACTCATTTATTGAATAATGGTGCCGATTTAAGGACGGTCCAGGAACTTCTTGGACACGCTCAGTTATCATCCACTCAGCTTTATACACATGTAACAAAAGATCAGCTGAGAAAAACCTATTTAGCACATCATCCCCGTGCTTAGAAGAGTTGGAGGTCATGATATGGAACAATTCCATGCAACCACTATTTTTGCAGTACAGCATAAAGGCAAATGTGCCATGTCAGGTGACGGACAGGTTACATTCGGCAATTCCGTTGTCATGAAGCACACGGCAAAAAAAGTGCGTAAATTATTCAACGGAAAAGTATTGGCCGGATTTGCGGGTTCTGTCGCCGATGCATTCACTTTGTCAGAAATGTTCGAAGGCAGGCTTCAAGAATTCAATGGAAATCTCCAGAGAGCCGCAGTCGAGCTTGCTAAAGAGTGGAGAAGCGATAAGGTGCTCAGAAAGCTTGAAGCTATGTTGATTGTAATGGATGAAAGTCACCTTCTGCTGATTTCCGGAACTGGTGAAGTCATTGAACCGGATGATGGGATTCTTGCCATCGGTTCAGGCGGTAATTATGCACTATCTGCCGGAAGGGCATTGAAACTTTATGCCGGTGACCACTTGTCTGCTAAAGAAATTGCCCGGTCTTCCCTTCAGATTGCTGCCGATATATGTGTTTACACGAATAACCAAATTATTGTTGAAGAGCTGTAAAAGGTCGTTTTTCAACTTTGTAACGATATTCTCTAACACTATTAGGAGTAAGGAGTGTGCCACTTGATAAAGAGTACTGATCACTTAACCCCTCGGCAAATAGTCGAAAGATTGGATCAATATATTGTAGGTCAAAAGGATGCGAAGAGAGCCGTTGCTGTCGCTCTTAGAAACCGCTATAGACGTAGTCTTCTGTCAGACGTATTGAAAGACGAAGTGATTCCGAAGAACATTCTGATGATGGGACCGACTGGAGTCGGTAAAACAGAGATAGCCAGAAGAATTGCGAAGCTCGTTCGTGCCCCTTTTGTAAAAGTGGAGGCTACCAAGTTTACTGAAGTGGGCTACGTGGGCCGGGATGTTGAGTCGATGGTCAGGGATCTCGTTGAAACGTCCGTTCGCCTTGTGAAAGAGGAAAAAATGGTCGGGGTCCGTGAAAGAGCCGCTGAAAATGCGAATCGTCGATTGGTTGAACTTGTTGTCCCCTCCAAGAAGAAATCCTCTTCCTATAAGAACCCGTTTGAAATGATCTTTGGGGGTAATGCGACTCAAGGGTCAACATCTGAAGAAGAGGAAGAGAAGCAAGAAGAGATTTCACTTCAAGAGCAAAGAAGAAGGATGGAAAAGAGACTTGAAAATGGTGAATTGGAAGAAGAATTCATCACGATAGAGGTTGAGGAGCAGCAAGCATCCATGTTTGATATGCTTCAAGGATCCGGGATGGAACAAATGGGTATGAATATGCAGGATGCACTAAGTAATATCATGCCTAAGAAAAAGAAAAAGCGAAAATTAAAAGTAAAAGAAGCAAGGGTGCTACTGACGAATGAGGAGGCCCAAAAGCTAATTGACATGGATGAAGTGACCCAGGAGGCAGTCAGCCGTGCTGAGCAATCCGGGATCATCTTCATTGATGAAATTGATAAGATTGCAAGCAAGAGCTCAGGGCAATCTTCAGCGGATGTATCCAGAGAAGGTGTTCAGCGTGATATCCTCCCTGTGGTGGAGGGGTCAACTGTTGTAACTAAATATGGTTCGGTGAAGACGGATCATGTCCTTTTCATTGCTGCAGGTGCCTTTCATATGAGTAAACCTTCTGATCTTATCCCTGAATTACAAGGGCGTTTTCCAATCAGGGTTGAACTTCAGAAATTGTCTACAGATGACTTTGTAAGGATCCTGGTTGAACCGGATAATGCAATCATTAAACAATATATCGCATTAATGGAAACAGAAGGTATACAAATTGAATTTTCTGACGATGCTATTCGTAGACTCGCTGAAATTGCCTATGATGTTAATCAAAATACCGATAATATCGGGGCCAGAAGACTTCATACCATTTTGGAGAAACTTCTTGAAGACTTATCCTTTGAAGCACCTGAAATCACATTGGATACGGTAAAGATCACGCCGCAGTATGTGGATGATAAATTAGGCGCAATCTCCAAAGATAAGGATTTAAGTCAGTTTATCCTATAAGTTTTCACTTTCCCTGTAATGGGTAAAGATAGATGGATTAAGGATAATAACAAATTAAATAATAGATACACTTTAGTTGTAGTAGGAGGAAATGTAATGAATTTATTAGGTAAAACAAGAACGATCAATGCCATGTTGCAAAAAGCAGCTGGGAAACCTGTGAACTTCAAAGAAATGTCAGAAACGCTAAGTAAGGTTATTGAAGCAAATGTATTCGTTGTGAGTCGTCGCGGTAAGTTATTGGGTTATGCCATCAATCAACAAATTGAAAACGAGCGAATGAAACAAATGCTTGCAGACCGTCAATTTCCTGAGGAGTATACTCAAAACTTATTCAACGTACAGGAAACATCTCCTAACTTGGATGTAAACAGTGAATATACTGCTTTCCCTGTTGAAAATAGAGAATTCTTTAAAAACGGCCTAACGACAATCGTCCCGATTATCGGAGGGGGAGAAAGACTCGGCACGCTGATCCTTGCGCGTTTGGAAGCAAGCTTTGAAGATGACGATTTGATTCTGGGTGAATATGGTGCAACTGTAGTAGGAATGGAGATTCTTCGTGAAAAAGCCGAAGAAATCGAAGTGGAAGCAAGAAGCAAGGCAGTCGTACAAATGGCGATCAGTTCATTGTCATACAGTGAACTTGAAGCCATCGAGCATATCTTTGAAGAACTAAATGGTAATGAAGGACTGCTTGTAGCATCTAAAATTGCCGACAGGGTCGGTATTACACGCTCTGTAATCGTTAATGCCCTACGTAAACTGGAAAGTGCGGGTGTCATTGAATCGCGCTCCCTTGGAATGAAAGGTACTTACATTAAAGTATTAAATAATAAATTCTTAGTTGAATTGGATAAATTACGTACAAACTAATATTCTAAAAGAGGCTGGGACAAAACTAGTCTCTAATAGAAAAAAGGTGAATTTGAGCGTGCTCAAATTCACCTTTTTTAATTTTCTTGCGTAAATTCTTCT